>JBFLZA010000793.1:0-3782 GCA_040756535.1 Cyanobacteriota bacterium | reverse complement strand
TTGTAATGTAACAGCAGAGAATAAAAGCAAATTTGAAGCAGGTTGCCAGCTATTATCCGTTGGAGCTAACGACTGCTGGAATTGCTGAGAGGGTGTTAGCGGTTGCCTTTCCAATCTGCCTGATATCGATTTCGTTGGAATACTCATCGTGAGGACAGACGCTGCTGAATTTTTATGACGACTAGCTAAATCAATTGGATAGGAGCGTTCCACGAGCACCTCACGCCTGTTATGGATGGCAGAAACTTTTGCTCCCCCACTCCCCCACTCCTGTGTTCCCCAGCTCCCCCGCTCCCCTACTCCCCTGTGAGTTTCTTGAGAAGCTAGCTGTGGTTTAAACGCGAGGGTGAATGTCCAAGCTGTACCGAGAACAGCAATGAGAACACCAAGTAAGGCTGGAATGAAGATAGGAATGGGAGGAAAAGACAAGTAATCTCGTTGTTTGGGGCGCTGAGAGTGTTGGGTAGGGGCGTTTCGCATAATACGGTAGTTTCCGGTAGAACACCTCTGAATAGACTAGCCTGCACCAAAAAAAAGAATGCTCCGTTGAGCAGAACTTAGAGTTTACAATTTCTGGCGAAGTAGTTTGGCAAGAGACGACATGAACTGGCGTTCACAAACCCTGCGTTCACAAACCTTGAATGAAAATTACCCTCTCCTGACTCCTGACTCCTGACTCCTATTTTCAAGACAGCCACCCACAGGCGATTGCCCACGAACATTGCGATGAAAATCCTTCTTCCCCTATTCCCTGTGCCCTATTTCCTGGTTTTTGGGGCTTTGTGGCAGTTTCAGAGGTTGAGCCGAGATAATAAGAAGGTGCGTCAACCGCGCTTTCCCTAAATAAAATGACTAACACCTCTGAGTCGCTCATCACCAACGAGGCAAGCAACAGCCGCTCTTACAGCCCACATGGGGCATTGGTGCAACAACTGGATTTGATGCTGCGGGCACGTTACCCGCTACTTTATGTTGTTGCAGTGGAAGAAGAGCCGGTGGAAGACGTGTTGCTGGAAGTGGCCCTGATGTCGCAACCGGAACGCAAGTTATTGCTGTGGGATATTGTGCGCGGCTGGGATGATAATAATGCCGATAAAGGCTCTGTGATGGGAGCGCTGAGTCGGATTGCTAAGGCATCGGCTCAAGAGAACACAATTTTCGTACTGCGGGATTTACATTTTATTTTGAAGAATCCCTGTAGCGATCGCAATGCCCCAGTTGTTCGCGAAATCAAGAACCTGACGCGGGAACTCAAACGCAGTCGAAAAACCTTGATACTCACCAGTCATACCTTAGAAGTCCCGGCTGAGTTGAGCGAAGAGGTGACGGTAATTGATTTTCCCTTACCCAATGTGCAGGAAATTAATTACTTACTCGAACAACTGGTAGTCCCTGAAAAGCTTAAACTCAGTGGATTAGCCAAAGAACAGTTGATTAAAGCCTGTCAGGGATTGAGTCGTGCCAGAATTGGGCGAGTACTAGCCTTAGCACTACCCGCCAAACAACAGGTAGATGAAACAGATATCGACGGCGTTTTGGAGGAAAAGAAGCAAGCGATTCGCCAAACAGGGATTTTAGAATTCTTCACCACACGGGAATCACTCAAGAGTGTGGGGGGATTGGAAAATCTCAAGCAATGGGTGCGGATGCGCCAAGATGCCTTTACAGAAGAAGCGAGACGTTATGGCATTCCCAACCCCAAAGGTGTGTTACTCGTAGGCATTCAAGGCACGGGTAAATCCCTCTCCGCCAAAACCATCGCCCATGAGTGGCGCTTGCCGTTGTTGCGTTTAGATTCAGGACGGTTGTTTGGTGGGATTGTCGGGGAAAGTGAAAGCCGAGTGCGGCAGATGATTCAATTGGCAGAAGCGATGGCCCCTTGTGTACTGTGGATTGATGAAATTGATAAGGCGTTTGGCAATATCTCGGCTGGTTTTGATGGGGATTCCGGTACCTCTCGGCGCGTGTTTGGGAGTTTGATTACTTGGATGCAGGAAAAGACGACTCCTGTGTTTATTGTGGCGACTGCCAATAACGTGCGGATTTTGCCTGCGGAGTTACTGCGGAAAGGACGATTTGATGAAATCTTCTTTTTGAATTTGCCTACGGAAGTGGAGCGGCAGGAGATATTTAAGGTACATTTACAGCGATTGCGTCCTTCTCGATTGCGCGAGTTTGATTTGGGGTTGTTAGCCAAAACGGCTAGAGATTTTAGTGGAGCAGAAATTGAACAAGTAGTAGTAGATGCCATGCATCGAGCATTTTTTGAGCGCACCCCGGATGGCAATCGGCGGGACTTTAACACTCAGGATGTGTTGCGTGCTATAGAAGATACAGTACCATTGGCTGCGATCGCACGGGAACAAATTGAAGACTTGAAGCACTGGGCAGCCGAAGCAGGAGCCAGAACCGCTTCCAATGATACACAGCTAGTTGATGAGTTGAAACGCTACACTCAGCAAAGAGGCATCGGCCCTCTGGAAGTGGATTAAACTTGCCTATTCCCCATTCCTCATTCCGTACCTCCTATGTCACACTTCACCTGTATCAAGACACAGATTAAGAATCGAGACGCACTCGTTCAAGCTTTAGCAGATGTCGGCTTCAAGAACGTTGAGGTGCATCAAACCGCTCAACACCTTTACGGCTATGAGGGTGATGTACGTTCACAGACAGCAGAAGTCATCATTCGCCGCGAGTACATTGGGGAATTGAGCAATGACATCGGTTTCAAGCAACAGCAAGATGGGCAGTTTGAAGCAATTGTTTCTGAATATGATTGCTCCGAGTATTCCCAGGAATGGCTCAATAATTTGACTCAGCGCTATGGCTATCACATGCTGATGGAAACGGCTCCTGCTCAAGGCTTTACGGTTGAGGAGGAAGAAACGTTAGAAGATGGCACAATTCGGGTAGTTGTGGCACGGTGGGTGTAGAGGGATAACCCCCCCTACCCCCCTTATTAAGGTGGGAGCAAGAATAGTGTGATTCCCTCCCCTTAACTAAGGCTGATACAGCAACACCTCTGGGTTTTCATTCCCAAGGAGCAAAAATATTCTAATTCCCTCCCTTTAGTAAGGGGAGGGCTAGGGAGGGGTTCTTCAAGGATGTCTGTACTAATTTCATTGACTGTTTGAGAAAAGATTAACCAAGGAGAAAGTTTTTATGTCCCATTTCACCACCATTAAAGTTCAAATCAAAAATGGAGAAATCCTCAATCAAACATTGCAGGAATTGGGTTATCAGGTAGAGTACAACAAAAAAGTTCGGGGATACCAAGGCAACAAAACAGATGCGGAATATGTCATCCGGCAGGAAAATGGCTATGATTTAGGTTTTCGCCGTGCTGGTGAAGCGTATGAATTAGTGGCGGATTTTTGGGGAGCGAAAATCAACCAGCAGGCATTTGTAAATTCAATTATGCAAAAGTATGCTCACAAAACCTTGATGGCATCAGTACAGGAACAGGGCTTTAATCTTGAAGAGGAAGAAGTTCTAGAAGATGGTACGGTGCGGGTTGTTGTGGGACGGTGGGTGTAGTCCTAAAGAGGGTTCCCTTTCTCTACTCCAGCTAACGGCTTCAAATAGAGTGTGAAGATTCTAGTGCAGCATGGCAGAAATAACTATCTAGTTGAAAAACGTTAAAAAGCTTAGTGTAAAAGCTTTCTTGCCTTCTGCCTTCTGCCTTCTGCCTTCTGCCTTCTGCCTTCTGCCTTCTGCCTTCTGCCTCCTTGCACTAGCATATCCCCCACACCTTGATTGTGCGATCGCAACTCCCACTA
>JBFLZA010000792.1:0-3798 GCA_040756535.1 Cyanobacteriota bacterium | reverse complement strand
CGCCTGCAATTGAATGCGGGTCAAGCGCAAGGTCTAAGCGAAGGCGCACAGTTGGCAATCTATCCACCAGGAACAACCGATTTCACGCAGGAAGAGAAGCAATTAGCGATCGCAGAAATCTCAGAAATTGGTGCCACAGACGCTTGGGCTGAGATCATTAAGACGATTCGTGCAGGAGAAATCGAGCAAGCGGCACAAGCCGTACTCCTGTCAGCCCCCGTCGAGGTTGTCCGGCGAGTCCGTCTAGTTTATCAACAAGAAAGCCAACTGCCTCCAGGCATCGAACAGAATGCAGCCTTGCAAGCAATTGAGACAGCATTAGCTGGAAATGGCTGGGTGAAATTAGTTTCTGACAATGAAGCCGCCGACTACCAAGTTGCGATTAACACAGCAGATGAGTACGAGATTTGCGATCCATCCGGAACGCCAATTGCCAATTTACGACCCCCCCTGAAGGTTGGTGATCGCAATACCGCGATAGGTGTGGTGAAGCGCTTGGTACATCTCATTAAATATAAGGCCACTGAGGAGCTTGACAATTTTACACCGTTAACGAAGAAGCTTGTAGTTGAGCTAGCAGGCAAGCAAGCCAACTATCGTCCAGGAAGACGAGCAGCCCCTGAACCATTCGATGACCCGATGAATCCGACAGTGAAGGCGGGGGAATGGATTTTCTTACGTATCCGAAATGACTCTTCTCAAGTTCTCAATATTGCCTTACTCAATCTACAGTCAGATTGGGCGATCGACCAACTTGACTTATTGAATGAGGGAGCAAGGTTTGAACCGTTCGATCCTGAGCAAGAAGAGCTAATTCCCATACAAATGCTCGATGTTCTGGAAGGATACAACGAGGTAACAGATATCTATAAAGTGTTTGCTACCGTCGGGCAACCGGACTTCCGATGGCTCGAATTACCGCCCCTCGACCAACCGATTCCCAAAAGTGCAACAAGAGGACTCAAAGTGCCAAGCAACTTGCTGGAAGAACTGTTAGCGACGATTGGCGCTGACAATCAACCTCGTGAGATTACAAAAGCCGGAAGAGTTTACGCCGATCCAAGTCGAGGATGGACGACAAAGCAGGTGACAGTTAAGGTGACAGCTACTTAAGCCCTAAATATCGCAGTGAGCGTTTTTATGTCCACAGTGGACATAAGTCTGAGTTAAACCAAATACGAAAAAGGTGTTGGCGGAATATGGCAGACTTTAAGCGCAGTTTGGCAGTCGTGATTGGGATTAATGAATACCAAGATTACCCAAAACTACAGACGGCAAGATATGATGCTGAACGGCTAGCAGAGATACTAGCTATAGAGCATAAGTATGACCATGTGATTTTGGCAGTCGATGATACTTATAAGGAGTATCGCCAAGGGCAAGAATTGCCTGTTAAGAATAAGTATCAACCGACGTTGGACGGCTTATTGAATTTATTAAGTAAGAGACTGCCAGCAGAAATTAAGCCGACACAAGAAGACCGTTTAGTCTTCTACTTTGCTGGACATGGAATACCTGATGACAGTGATGAGGGGCCAAAAGGCTATCTCGTGCCGCTAGATGCCGACAGCAAAAAACGTGACAGTCTTTTGCCGATGCAGGAGTTATACAAACGTTTAGCAGCACTCAATTGTCGTCATTTCCTGGTAGTTCTTGATTGTTGCTTTGCCGGAAGATTCAGTTGGTCAAGTACTAGAAAAGGGAGAACGTTCCCTAAAGTTATTCACAAAGAGCATTACGACCGCTTTATCAATTCACCCGCATGGCAAGCGATTACTTCGGCATCTCACGACCAAGAAGCCTTCGATATTCTTGATGATGATAACCGAGGAACGGTTGTAGGGACGAATCATTCACCTTTTGCTGAGGGGTTGTTTAAGGCTTTGCAGGGTGAGGCAGATGTGATTCCGGCTGGCAAAAATGGTCAACCCGCAGGCGATGGAGTGATTACGGCAACAGAACTTTATCTCTACCTGCGCGAGTATGTAGAAATCGGTTCAAAGGAACGTCAAACACCGGGATTATGGTCTTTGCCTAAGCACGAGCGAGGCGAATATATCTTTTTAGTTCCTGGTGCTAACCCAAAATTAAAACCTGCACCGAACGTTAATGAAAAAAACAATCCCTATCGAGGGTTAGAGTCTTTTGATGAAGAACATTCCCGATTTTTCTTTGGTAGGGAGGAATTAATTAAACAACTATCTGAGCGAATTTTTGCACCTAAACAACTGCTAACTATAGTTTTAGGGGTATCCGGTTCTGGTAAATCAAGTCTTGTCAAAGCCGGATTAATTCCTTGTTTAAAGAAGCTATCAAAATCAGAAGTATTTGAAGTCAATTTTGTCAGCGCTTATATACTGACATCAGCCATAGTTCAGGCTTTTCCTCTGGTGTCCCCGAAATTTTTGCCGATTAACTATGTTCATCAATGGTGTATTCTCAACCCCATACGTCCGGGAGAGTCTCCCTTCACTGCCTTAGCCAAGGCAATTTTGCCTCTTGCTGATATCACTGGTGATAATCAACCAGATCCTCTAAATTTCCTTAAAGTCAGCACTCGCTTAGATAACCTGACTTTTATTACTGAAATTTTGAAAGAAAAAGTTAATGAGTTAGACAAAAAGCTTGCTGAATCTTCAGTTGAAAATGGAGAGGAAAGTTCAGAAACCTTGCGTTTAAAAAAAGAACTTGAGAAATTCAACCCAATTACAGAGAGGTGGAGGCAGGGTACCCAAAAAGCCAAGCAGTTGCTGATTGTTGAGCATTTTGAGGAACTATATACTTTATGCCGGAATCCAGCAGAGCAACAGCAGTTACAGCAGGCAGTTTCAGATTGCCTCAATCCACTAAGTTTGCGCTTAGAGTCAGACCCCAATCAATTAATAGATATTGTAAGGGCATGGAGCCAAAAGAATCCTGGTATCAGGCTGTTACTGACAATCGACCAATTTGAAGAGTTAGTTACTCTAAGTCAGAGCAAGCAGAAAGAGCAGCAGAATAGCCAACAACAGCCGCAGAAAAAGCTCTCGAACCAGCCGAATCAGGAAGTTCAGCAGAAGAACAAGCAAGAGGAGTGGCAACAGTTTTTAAATCTGTTAGAGAAAACTCTGAGTGCAAATCTCGAGCAACTCCGAATTATAGTAACGTTGCGCTCCGATTTTGAACCTCGCTTCCTCAACTCGGATGCGTTGAAGTCATACTGGACAAAGGCTCGATTTCCAGTACGGGCTATGCGATCAGATGAATTAAGGCTAGCGATCGAGCGTCCAGCAGTAGAGACGGCGCTGTACTTTGAGCCACCCAGTTTGGTAGACAAGCTGATTGATGAGGTGGGGCAAATGCCAGGAGCATTGCCTTTGCTATCGTTCACCTTGAGCCAACTTTACATTAAACTTGCAAAAAAGTGGAGTTTTCGGGAAACGAGCGATCGCGCTCTAACACTTGATGCTGATTTTGACACAGAAGGAGGCGTTGCCGGTTCACTAACGCGCAGAGCTAATCAAGAATATGACGACTTACCCGATGATGCCCACAGAGCTACTTTACAACGGGTGATGCTGCGGATGGTGACATTTGAAGGTGGGGAGTTAGCACGGCGACGGGTGCCTTTGTCGGAATTGGTGTACGCAGATGCGGTAGAAAATGAGCGTGTCAAGCTAGTTTTAGAAAGGTTCGATCGTGCTCGTTTGATTGTCAGCGGGCAGGAAACGGGAGAACCTTATGTAGAGCCAGCTCATGATTTCTTAGTCAGAAGCTGGGATAAGCTACAGGAATGGCAGCAGGAGGAGCAGGAAGATT
>JBFLZA010000791.1:0-3798 GCA_040756535.1 Cyanobacteriota bacterium | reverse complement strand
CTCTTGGGGAATGCTATGAGTAGACTCGATCCAACGACAAAGACGTGCAACATTCTCTAATGTCGAAACATTCTTAGCTTTTCCGGCAAAGCCAACTACTTCTATCTGAATTGCTGAGTCCCTATTGGTTTGTACACCACCAGATGCATTACGTAGAGAACGTGCCGCAAAACTGGTATCAATATGTTGATGAATTGTAGTTGCATCTACTGTGAAGTGTGGGTCAGATTTATTAGCTTTGAAAGCTGCCTTTGCACCTGCATATGTACTCCCCTCAGTAGTATGATGAACGATTTTGAAAGGTCCACTGACATACGAAAGAGTAGACCCAGTAATTGGTTCCCATTTAGCAAATGGACAACGTGCCATTTTAACTTCTTACAATTTTGAGACGGCTGAGATTTTACAAATTAACTATCTTTCTTTAGCGGGTCAGAGAGTGAATCTGACATGTAGGTGATTGTCGTGTCCCGACGAAGGCTCCACGCCTTTCACGCTTGGATCGTTAAACAGAATTAACTTGACTTGAAGAACACCATTGGCTCTGATCACATTCACTAGCTCTTGAGTCCGTTTCCGTGAATAGGCTGGGTTTTGAAAGGTGACACCAACCCTAGCTCCATCTTTTCGCAACAGGCGAAAGTCCACGTCAAGACCTGTTTGATGGCTCTTATGGGGTGACATAAAACCTCCACCCTCGAGACTGATATTCCCAACCCCAATTAAAGGACCACTAGGATGTTTCTTATGCCAAGCTTTCCCGATTGCCTGAATAGCCTCAATTGTCTTAGCTAAACCAAACTGTTTTTTGCGATTAGCTGAGTAGCTGTAGTAGCTTTGCCCTGATTCTGGAAGTTGAACGTTAACAGCCGGAAAGGGGGGGACTCTTTCCTCAGTTGCATCAGTGTCCTCTAAAATTTCTTCTGGATCAGGCGGTGCTTCACATTCAAATTCTTCCTCTTCTAGCTCGATCGGCGTGTTATTATCCACTGTTTCAAGCTCTTCATTGATGTCCATGATGAGTTCTCATTCGTTTTAGTTTATAACAACAAATTCTTAAATATGCAGCTATCTAATCATCTTAATTTAAAGATTATTTTTTTACATTTTGCTGTAAAATAACTTAGTAATCCTGTAAAAAGTTAGCTAAATAAGAGGCGGATTATATGTAGATAAGGCTCTAGCTATTCACCACTACAGCATTACCAACTGGCTGTTTGAACTACTGCTTTTTTCTATTCGGTCATACTCGATTACACAATCTCTCGTAGCGTTAATTGGTTATTCAATGCTCTTGCTGTGAGTTCCGTAATCTGTTTCAAAACTTTATATCTGTAGTTAATTGATTCAAAATGCAATTAATGTGATAAAATCACGCACATTTAAATTGCATATTTGGCAAGAGAGGTGAGAGATAAGAGTACCCCTCTTAGGAGGATTTAGACAGATTTAAAGCCCAAACAAAGCCCAAAGCACCTTTGTACGCGAAGAATACGTCCCGATTTTGGGTCAGCCACTCCCCAAAACGGAAAGACATCGCTGTCCGAAATGCCTCTAATGCCTCAGTAAAGGTGTTTAAAGGTTTGTTCGCCCAACGCACTCAAACTTCCTAACCAAATCATAAAATACCCCCATGTACCAACTTACTGGGGTAACATTATCGCTACCGATTATTGACAGGTCGATCGCAGCACAGCTTACCCCTTCACCTTCCAGCCTTTGCATCGTTCGTACGCGTAAGCTGGACTTCCCCATCTGCCGCGAGTTCAGCACATAGCAAAACTCCCCAGCCTTCAACCCTTCATAAAGGTCTTGGTCTGCCTGACGCACAACGTAAGTGGGAGCATCAGCAGCTAGACTTCCCCCAACTTGATATTGATAAACTGAGTTTTGTCCTGGAATCATCTCACTTCTTACTCTTAATTTATTTTTTTGAATTCAGAACTTTGGAGCTACTCTTAGCCGCCGTTAGCAAGGAGAATTAGGGGCAACTACAGGCGATCGCAAAAATATCGAGCATACAACTCACACCAAGGCTTCACCTCATTTCCCTCCAACCGCACCAACCCCAAACTTTGTAACTTAAATGATTGCATTGTTTCTAATTGCACCGGATTAGTTGCCTCAACCACCTTTTTCATCGCCATCGCTAGTTCTGGATGCTCCTGTAAATTCCACAAATGACCTCGCAAATGGTCGCTATAAATTCCTGACTCCGTGTAAGCTGCTTGCAAAAGTTGTTCAAATGAAATTTCGGAGCGAGTTAAGTAATAAATTGCTCTCTGAACTAAATAAGGATGCCCTCCCACCAAAGCCAGTAAAGGCTCAAGGTCTTGCGCCCCTACAGCATCCCAATCCAATCCCTGCTGCTTTGCCAAATCTCGTACCTGCTCCGGTGTAAACTCTGGTAACTCTATCGGCACCCCAACATTAAACGGTGAACGATTAATATTGAGCTGAATATAAACCTCTGTAGAGTGGGCAATCACTAACCGCAGCTTTTTCCAAATGCGCGTTGTCCTTGCCTCCTCGTGCCAAACTCGTAACATGCCAAAAAAGGATTCAGCAATTTGGGGATAGGGAAAAATCCGATCTACGTCATCCAATACCAAGACTAATGGATGTTCGAGTCGGGATAACAATTGCTCCTCAAAGTAAATCGTGCAGTTTTGGCTGCTGCCTAAACCCTCCTCCCAATAACCCGCGACTTGATTCGGTATTCCCAACCGACGACTGACAAATGTACAGAACCAGCGCAAGAATTCATTCAGACCTTTCAAGACTTCCCGATCTGCCTGTAGCAAATTCAAGCGGACTGTGTGATAGTTTTGTTTCGCTGCTCGATCGAGAATTTTGTCTATCAGTGAAGTTTTACCCATCCGCTTGGGAGCTTTAATTCGCAGCAGAGAACCGGGCTGCAAAATTGTTTCATAACAGCGAGATTCAATCGGAGGTCGCTCTACATAGCTGATAACTTCTGCCTCTGCATGATTTTGAGAAAGGTCAGCGTTAACTTCATTAGGCAATTCATCTATAGCTGAGGATGAGCGATCGCTGCTTTGAAAATCAAAATCAGCAATTTCGTGCCAATCAAAACCCAGTTTCTGGCAAATCTCAAAAAAATTTAAATAATCAACGGGTCTACCATTGAGAAAGCCCCAGACAGTGGATCTAGACAACTGTAAATCCCTAGCTAAGTCTATCTGACGAGCAAAACCATTACGCTTGAGAGTGGATTTAACCCGTTCGATATGCTGAAGGGAGACGTTTAGCGATCGCGACATAACTCATCAGTGAGTAAACTGCCAAGATCGTAGCCTTCCTTCCCCTTGCCTCAAGGCAAATAAGCATGAAGTCAGCACTAAGTCAGTCATCCGATTTTAGATTTTGGATTGTCCCCACGCCTGTTAGCGCCAGCGGGTGCTCCAAAGGAGCGACGAGTTGGCGTCTTGAGACCTATTTGGTTTTTGGTCATCAGCCACATCAGTTTGGGATGCTACATCAGGGAACGAATGCCAGTACGCTTGCTGGAGAGCCACTACCACCTAAAAGACGAAGAATACCAATCACTAATGTTGTTCCAACAGGAGGCAATTTATCTAAATTAGTAAGATTCTCCAGCACGATTCGTGTCTGTTCCAAAACCAAACGATTGGTGGCAAAGGTTGTGTCCATACCGCCATCAACCCCGTGAGTATCAATCCCCACTCCAGCAATTTGGCGTTTCTCTAGCAGAAATTGGGTGGTTTCGCTGTCAAATCCGGGAAAATGCAGTTCTCCGGAACTATCCCGGTTGAA
>JBFLZA010000790.1:0-3805 GCA_040756535.1 Cyanobacteriota bacterium | reverse complement strand
TGTCTCGCTCACGCCTTATGATGGTGCAGTCAAGTTAGGGGCAAAAAGTGGTAGAGAAAAGGATAGCACATCGCTTCACTTTACAGAATATCATGCCACTCGATATCAATATTATTTTGGAATTAATGCCACTCATCTCAAAGATTTTTCGCGGATTTTACCTCTGATAGATGGGATTATGGATCTGCCTAAAGTAGGAGGGAGTAGTAATACTTTTAATTATCCTTTCTGCCCCGATAGTTTAGTATTTCAATGGACAACTCATTTTGCTTCATATATTTCCTATTGCTTTGAATATTGCGATCCTAAGAGTAAGAAAGCAAAATTCACAGAAGAGTTTATAGATGAAGTGGAATGTGGACAGATCGACCCTGGTCAATTGTGGGTTGGGGGAACAATCGTTAAGGAGTTACAGCAATTGGATAATTTTGATAATTCTCCTTTTAAGAACGCGCATATTTATCGTAATCGGAATGAACTGATTGAAGCTTTGAAAGCAGTGATTAAAAGAGATTTGGGCTTATAAGAATCAACATGATTGCACCATTAATTCTCTATTTGGATGTTCCATTTGCGACTTTTCGGGAGTCCCATGCAAGGGAAATGGGAAAAAGCTATCCTGTACCTCCTCCAGCGACAGTGTATGGGATGTTGTTGTCTTTGGTAGGGGAAACGGATGTCTATCGCCACTGTGGGGTAGAATTGGCGATCGCTATGTTATCTACCCCCAAAAAGTCACGAATTTTGCGTCAAATGAGACGGTTTAAGAATGCTGATTTTAGTCATCCAGAAAATGTTAATCCCTGTTATCAAGAAATTTTGTCTAATCTGAAGTGTTTGATTTGGGTTCGTTCCGACGGGGAGAAGATACAACCAAGTTTAAGGGAGAAGATACAGTTCGCGTTTGACCATCCTGAGCTAGTAAAACGGTTTGGTTGTTTATTTTTGGGAGAAAGTGACCAGTTGATTAAAACAATCAAACTTGCAAGGGAAGATTATCTAGAGGGAGTCAGACAGTGGGCGATTAGGGATAATCGAGGCAGTTTAACCTTACCCTATTGGGTTGACCATGTAGGGTCAAGAAATACCCGATTTTTGAGGTATCGGATGGAGGAAATGCCAAGCTCACCACCTCCTGATTTGGCGTGGACGATGATTCAATCTCCGATTTGACAAGTATCTCTGATGGAAAAGCGAATTTAGAGTAAAAAAATGGCCCACAGGGTTACAGGGTGGGGGGTATGGCAATTTAGTCAAGGAGAAAGCTGCTTGCTATTTCTGGAAAAGTTTATAGGGACTGGGTTTGAGGGGCTGAAGGTAAAGGAGATTTTGGTAAGTTTTGTGTTTTTGGGTTCTCTATCCCGAAGGTGCTTGTAAGATTGTAAATGAGCCTTTATCAGTCAAAGGTTTTCACCTTTGCTGTGATTCGTGGCTTTATGCCGTTAGGCGTTGCTCAGATTCAATTTGTCAAGGTCAGCAATACCCCTCTCTAGTGATTCGTGGCTTTATGCCGTTAGGCGTTGCTCAGAGTGATAATTCACTCTTCCAAATCGTAATCGAATGTGATTCGTGGCTTTATGCCTGAACTTGTGTTACATTCCACTTCTATTTCATCTCAATTTCATACAAGTTCTCAACACGCGATTTGACACCAGCTCAAACCTATTAGGCTCAGGCACGTTTTTTTGGCTGGCGTTGAGATAATTGCGGCTGGTTGACCCTCATGTTTCACTAGAAACAACACGAAGACTTTCACTGATTGAACCAAGGGCACTGTGAATTTCTGCTTTCATCACCTTGGCTTTTGTGCGAATCCCCTCTGTGTTTTCTTGTAAGTACGTCAGGTGAGAGTTAATTTGGCTAATGTAATTTAGGGAAGATTGAATGCGCTGAATCTGAGCTTCAATAACACCATAGTCAAGCTTAGGGTTAAAGCTTTGTTGATTCGCTAATTGCTGGCGCACAATTAGAAACTGAAGGGCAACCGTGAGCAACTCATGAGTGGTGGCAACCCACAATCCGTATTCACAGGTTCCTTCTGTCCATTCCCCAACTTCTTGTGCTAATCCCTGGCGGGAATGACTCAAAAAAATTCCAGCATTTGCTTCATACTTTGCCAGTGCTTTGGTCAAGCGCTGGGAAATCATTTTGCGACCCCAAGGTTGGGAAGGTCGGTTTCTTGCCTCAATGATGATTGAAATCTCCGTTGCCGCTACTGAGTTGGGAGTGAGCTTGATGAGGATGTCACCTGGCTCATTTTCCTTGGCGACGTGGTGGATCTCAGCGCCACAAATCTTTGACCAATCCTGTAGTTCTAGCAAAACTATTTCTTCATAGGCAGCACCCTTAGCTGTTGTTTGCTCAAGTGCTGCTTGCGTTACCTGTTTGTCTCGAATTTCCTGGCGGAGCTTGTCTACTTCCGACGCTAAGGGCTTTACTGCTTCACTGACCACACTCTTTACAGCTTTGGCTAGAGTTCCGTTGTCTGCTGTAACATTCGCTAGTGCTGCCTTAAACGACCCCTGGATGGAATCTGATAATTTGGGGTTGAGAAGGTTGGTGAGGGTTTTGAGAACGCTGCCAATAACGGAAGTTTCCTTATGCGGGTCAATATCCCGTGCTAGCAGAGTTCGGACGCCATCCACTTGAGCGGTAAGCACTGCTGCGGTTTGATTAATTTGTCCTTTGAGCGGTGCCAAAACTTGACCATTTTCCGTACCAATTTGACTGACCAACTCCTCCTCAAAAGACTGGACAATGCGGCTTACCGCTGTTTGGAATTCAGAAAGTAGGGCTTGCATCCGTTGCTCAACAAAGGCTGTATCCTGACGGGCATGAGCGACTTGGATGCAGGCAAAACCCATTTCCACACAACTCACAAGAGTAGATTCTTGTTGGGACTCAGGCAATTGTCTCAAGTAGTTAGCTGCCTCTGGGTGACGGATTTCTAAGTCGCGAATCACAATATGGTCGCCAATCACTTCGAGGGTCGAAGGGGAGGATTGAATCATTAGATAAGAGGTGTTTTCGCTGGGTTACTGTCAATCAAAAACAGCCTCCCATCAATGGCTAGCCGATGGCTATGCTGTTTGGGAATTGACTTTTTGAGGAAACTGTAGATACAGAAGGTTCCAGCGGAAAGATACCAACTGTCGGAAACTGGCGAGAATACAACATACCTGCTGTTTCAGGTAAGGAGCTATAAGGAGCTACATTACACCGTTTTGGGGAAGACAGACTATAGGGCATCAATCTAAGCAGAATAGACTCTCTGACAAATCTATTACCCATAGAGAATAAGCTGCTAAAACTATTGAAGGAGACAATCGCTCAGAGGATAAATTGGGCATGGCGGATAGTGAAACAACAAGCCCGACTGTAACAGCCCCCGAACTTGCTCTACTCTCTGGGTTAGATGAGCTAAGGACTGCTTGGGAGGAATGTCAACCTAAGCGAGCCGAGGGGGGTTTACTTGCCTTGAGTGGTTTTGATCACCAATTCCTTTTGACGCTGCTGAAAATTGTTCGTCGATGGAAAGAAGCTTCTGAAGCCGAGCGTCAAGACCAAAATACAGCCCATAGAGTTCTCACTGAAGCCATTTCAGACATTACTGAATCTGGTACAGTTGTTACCCTTACACAAGTCAAACGAACTCTTTCAGAAACCCTAGTTCGTGAAGCGCTTGAAGAATTTTGGGAAATTTTCAAGCTTGCCTCTGAGCGTACACCTGGCTTATTAGAACACTTACGGTTTGTTATTTATGGAAAGTTTGAGGGTGATAAGAATGCTAATCTAGTTATCGACG
>JBFLZA010000789.1:0-3807 GCA_040756535.1 Cyanobacteriota bacterium | reverse complement strand
CGTTCACAGCGATCTTAGATCAAACTACTCTCGACTCCTTAAACGTAAAAGGAATGGGTGATGTCGCTAAGCTGAATTCCGTACCAACCCGTATCGTTGGTTTAACACAGGGTAATCGCTCCATGGTGTCCAATCCTTTTTTGTTCACCTCCTTACTCAGTGCCAACACTTACATAACATCGGGCCAAACATCCAATGTCTCCTGCCAATTGCCCAAAGGCTCAGAAGATTTAGTCTGTACCACCGTTGTCACAAAGCCCCCGCAAACGGGAGCACCCATCCCGCCTCCTCCCGAACCCAAACAGTTATTTGCCTCTGACTTAATCACCTACATTTTGATTAAAGCCAAGCCTGGTGAAGATTTACAGGCAATCAAGCAGAGACTCAATGCTGCTTTGCCAGACACCCGCGCCTACACTCGTAAAGAATTTATCAAGAGGAATGAAACCTACTGGCAGCAGCGAACGGGAATTGGTTTTATTCTCGGTCTTGGTGCCGTTGTCGGTATCATTGTGGGCGTGATTATTGTCGGTCAAATTCTTTACTCTTCAGTATCTGACCATCTCAAGGAGTTCGGCACCCTCAAGGCAATGGGCGCTTCAGATTGGACGGTTTACGGGGTGATTGTCGAACAATCCCTCTGGATGGCAGTTATGGGCTATATTCCCAGCATGGCTCTTTGTTACGGCATCTCGGCTTGGGCTTATGCGACTGAAGGTATATTGATTTTAATCACCCCTGTTTCTGCGATCGCAGTTTTTGGAGTGACAGTCGTGATGTGTGTCAGTGCCGCCGTCTTTGCCATTCAAAAAGTCACTCGCCTCGATCCGGCGATCGTATTCAAGGCGTAATTAGATCAGGGAGGAGTGCGATCGCTTTTTGAAGTTGGTACTGAATTGGAAATATGCCTGAGCCTTTCCGAAGAAGATGATTCGGATTTTTGCTGTCAAAAATGCCTTAGCTGGCAGTGTCAGGAATGGAGGGACTACGCGATGCTAGCGATGAAAATGATGAAATTGAGTGGCTATATTTAGCAAAGTGCTTATTGGATAAATTAGCAAAAATAAAGATATAAAATCGTAAAATAATAAACATTAAGTAGGTAGATGCAAAAAAATGAACAGAGATTTGTAGGGGCGGGTTTAGTCAGGATGCTTACTATGGAACAGTTCCAGGCATTCAAAAACCGTCCTGATCATATGCGTTTATTTATGCCCACCTACTTAGTTTGATTTTTATGGAGTATGGTATCTTTTGCAAGGGAAAGAAATTCAGGAAAAATTGAAATCTCTCATTAAGGAAGCATCTGCGATCGACTCCAGCTTAGCAACAAGGCTAGATGAGATATATCGCTGGGTTAAAGATGTCAAGCCTGGTTCGCTCACCGCTAAAAAATTTGTGATTCTTTTCCTTCTACAAATCATCAAAGATGCTGAAGCTTGGCTAATTGTAAAATCTCTCCCTTCTGAAGAAGAGCAACAATCAGCCTTCGACGCCCTGCAACCCACCTTAAAATATTGGTATAGCGACCTATTTCCCAAATGGCTGAGTGAAAACGACCCTAAGTTTTATATCTGGAGACAAAAACTGATGGCGGAGGAGTTCAGTCAGGAGGATACTCGTTTACTTGAAGCTGTTGCCAATACTGTTACAAGACGTGGAGGTACTGTTGTGCAACGCTATATCGCCGATCTGTCAATGGCAACTGATATAATTGTTAGTAGTAGACAAAACAAGTCACTGTGTATTCAGCTAACGACGCTCTCTGATGAATTTTCTCAAAACAAATCGGAGGATTGGGAAAATACTCTACAATTTTGGGAGATAGATAGAGGATTATTCTTAAGTTACAATCCCAGTGCCGCTAATTATGTAAATCAAATCGTTAATATAGCACTTTATAATAGCAACCATCTCAAAACAGGTGTTTATCTAAAATTTAGTTTATAGTTATTTATAAATTTTATTGATTATTTTTTTAGAAACATCCTTTAACCAACTCACTCATCATGGCTAAAGAAATACAAACTGACCGTCAAGAGAGATTGGAAAGATTTCTTAAAGCTGTAGAAGAAGCTCAAAAATTACAGGATGACTTCCTGAAATACGGGCTTGATTGCGTAAATTTGTATGTTGAAGATGTAGATGGAGATTGGCTAGAGAAGTGGGGTGAAGATGAAGAGACTATAGATAGCGAAACACCAGCGAGCCAATCCCTTGCATTAACTATGACTAGAGTAGGTGTCCCAGTCATAGAATTTATCAGTGCTTTTTTGGCAAGTAATTACCCAGCAGCCGTTTGGGCGAGAGAAAGTAATCATTCATTAGCAGTTAGAGTACAGCAGCAAATAAAAACTGAGGGACTCTATGGGATTATTGCACGTCTGGAACAATGCCTGAGCATAACTGATGAATATGATAGGCTCCGTGCTGCTACTAATATTTTGGCGGGTGGCGCTATTGATGCGGAGGCTACCCGCAATTCTAGTGATGAGAATGATGATGAAATCAAGTTATTAGATTTAGTAGAAAGCTTACTGGAGAAATTAGCGGGATTTAAAGAAGAATCCGCAAAACTATCGGAGGGTGAGTAGATAAGCTGCTGTGTTGGCAGCTATTTGCCAAGTCTTGGTGCTGTTAGGAGAGATAAAAACTATGGTTGAGACAATCTTTGCTAAAGACATCAGCCTCTACGAGCTAGAAGAACAATTTAGTTTACAGCCTACTGATGACTCCTGCTTTACAGAATGGTTGAGCGATTTACCTGCCGTAAGTGAATCCGATAAGCAGGCACTAAACCGCGTGAGAAGCAACTATTTGAACTTAATCAAACGCCGTTTCATGTCGGAAGAAGCGGTCAAAATGGTTGTACTATCTCCTCTCCTCGATTTAGCTGGATTCTATCAGCCACCTTTTGCCATTGAAACAGAAACGTCTATTAAAATTTCTGCCGAAGATGAAGGCGTTATTGTTAAAGGCAATATCGATGTTTTAGTTGTGCAGCGGCAGTTTTGGATACTGGTCATTGAAGCGAAAGCCACTAAATTTGATGTCATGACTGCACTACCTCAAGCTCTTGTCTATATGCTAGATGACCCTAAACGTGAACAGCTTTGCAGCAGCGCAAGCGATCGCCAAACGTTGGGGTTACTGGTCAATGGTAGAGAATTTGTTTTTGTCAAACTGACCCAACAAGACACGCCGCAGTACAGCCTATCGAAAGCCTTCTCTATCCTGACGCCAGAGCAAGACTTGTACGATGTTCTGCATCTACTCAAACACATCGGTGGATTAATTAGCCAATAAATCCATCGCGCTAGCTGTAACTCCCTTAGTCTAGGAGTTAGCGGCAACGTGTTGGATTGTTGCATCTGACCGATTACTGGACTCGACACAAGCATCCAAATCTGATAACATTTTTGTTATCAAGTTCAATAAAGTAAGTGGTTCAATGGCGAGTTGAGTTCTACCAGTTGTCCGATGGTAGTTCCCCTGCATTGGCTTGGTTCCGTGAGCAAGAGCCTAAAGTCCGGGCGAAGTTTGCCCGAATCTTTGAACTCCTCACCGAGCATGGCATATCAGTTGGAATGCCTCACGTTCGTTCGATGACAAGCTCAAAGCTGTTTGAGATTCGGGTAGAACAAAATACCAATATTTATCGGATTTTTTACTTTGCCTACACGAGTCAACGGTTTATTGTGCTGCATGGATTTCAGAAGAAGACTCAGAAAACTCCCAAGAAAGAACTTGAGATTGCCCAAACCCGACTGAAGGAATTTTTGGCTGAGGAGCAACCATTACCGTCTC
>JBFLZA010000788.1:0-3813 GCA_040756535.1 Cyanobacteriota bacterium | reverse complement strand
GGGGATGAGCATGGCACTCATATTTTGAATGTTATCAATAGTGAAAATGATGATGCATCTTTGTGGGGAAGTCGTGCCATTAGTTCTGGGCAATGGGCTGATTCTTTGATTGAGTTTGTCAATGCGGCTAAAGATTCTGGACAACCCACTGCCGTAGTCAATCTCAGCTTCGATTTAACACAGACTGTTAAGGGTAACGAAACGACTCGTTACGAATTTACATCAGACGAATGGGCAGCTTTAGAATATGCCCATCAGCATAAAGTAATCCTCATTGCCGCCGCTGGAAATGATGCGGATACAATGTCAGCATTAGGTCAAGCGTCTCAGCAATTTGACAACATTATTACTGTAGGTTCTGCTCAAAACTTAGATTCCTCAGTAGCGGTTGCTAAAGGGTATGACCGAGCGTATTATTCCAGTTATGGCGATGGTTTAAGTCTTGTAGCTGACGGTGGGACACCCGATGCGCCTGTCCTATCTGTTGCTGGAGAGATGTCTGGAACGTCTGTAGCAGCAGCTAAAGTTACAGGTGCTGTTTCTCAGGTATGGGCAGCCAATCCTCAGTTAAGTTACCAACAGGTTATCGGCATTCTCAACTCTACAGCAACTGACCTGTTAAGTCCAAATTGGGACGCTCAAACTGGGGCGGGATTGCTGAATAGAACTGCCGCTGTAGATCTCGCCAAAGTTACAAACCCGCTAGAATTTGAAGTACAAATTCCAGTTCTTCCTATAACTTGGAGTAGTGCAGACAATCCTTCAGAACGAGCTGTTTCTACTGAGTTTCAAGGCAAATACTATAACTGGTATTCCTACACAGTTAAGCCAGGGGATACCCTGAGTATGATTGCCTTACGCACAATGAGCAATAGCTCTTATCCTTACTACAATTTTATTGCCGATTACAATAGCATTAGCAATCCCAGCTTAATTTACGCAGGCCAAATTATCCAGGTTCCTACAGAAGTATCAGTCCCAACCGATGAGTTTATGGGCAAATACTATGTATGGGAATCCTACATCATTCAGGACGAAGATACACTCAGTCAAGTTGCCTTGCAGAGAATGGGCAATGGCTCAGAACCTTACTACAACTTTATTGCTCAGAAAAATGGTATTGCCGACCCCAGTTTGATTCTCGCAGGCGACACCATTTTAGTTCCTCTAGAAGTATCAGCTCCAACTGCTCCCAATCCACCCATCAATCAGCCTCAGCCAATCGATCCGAATAAGTTCTACAAACCTCTTTCTGCGTACACAGTGACAAGTGAATTTGGTTGGCGCACCAATCCCATTAGTGGACAACAACGCCTTCATGGTGGTATTGATTTAGCCGCTCCTAAAGGTACTCCTGTTAAAGCGGCTAAAGGGGGTACAGTTGTCTATGCTGGATGGAACAACCAAGGGTATGGCAACCTAGTCATCATCGATCACGGCAGTGGGGTGAGGACGTACTATGCACACTTGTCTAGCGTGTCAGTTAGCAACGGCAGTCAAGTCAGTGCAGGAGCTACAGTTGGTGGCGTAGGCAGTACTGGGTATTCGACAGGGAATCACCTGCATTTTGAAGTGCGCGTGAATAATCAGCGGAAGAATCCTAGAGATTATGTTCAGTTCTAGTGCACCTGCCAATTATTAGTAGGAGCAATCTTCCTGTGGTTGTCCCGCTAAACGCGATCGCACTCTACCCCATTCCTCGCCCTGTGCGATCGCTTATTACTCTATCTCGTACCTGAGTGCGATCATGAAGCGATACATCAGTCCTTTGCCCTCTCGCCAAATTCTCGTAGACTACGCACAACCCGATCAACTCAATTTTTTATTGGATACTTTCTGATGCCTTTTGATCCCTTTTTGATACTTTTCGGCAGCAATACCGCCTGAGGCAATTGCTGTGGCCGTTTGCGATCGCACCACAGGAAAGTGATGTTAATGCCTAGCCAATCTGATCAGTTGCGAAAAGCCCAATCCTACACAACTGCTTTCAAATCAAGCTTTACCTCAAATATTATTTAATCAACTGGGGTGCTAGGATTCGAACCTAGGAATGGCGGGACCAAAACCCGCTGCCTTACCACTTGGCTACACCCCATTGGTGTCACCTTGCATATACTAACAGTTACCACTAGGAGAGTGTCAAGTATTTTTTCAAAATTGGTAATGAGGCAGGTTTGTTGGGTTGAAGGTTGGCGAGGCGAGCAGGTTGGCAAGTTGAAAGTTGGCAAGTTAAGTCAGCTGTCCAATCTTCAACCTTCCAACCTACTCTTCGGGAACGGCTACTCGACGCTGCGGCAACGGCTACGCCGAGCGAGAACGTCTTCGACGAACGCCGAGCAACCCTCGACCCAATTTCCTTAGGCTGGATAAATCCGCAAGCGCCGATTGGGTTCATCCCCAAAACTATCGGACTTGAGGCGATAGTGTTCCACTAGCTCATGTTGCATCTTACGCACTTTTGGCGATCGCGGCAGTAATTCCACGGGTTGCCCTTTAGGAATCACAATTTGCTCAACGGCAAGACGAGCTTCCTCTAGTGCCTCGATTTCGTCATCACTGCCACTTTGGGTAAATAAGCGTAGGTCAGTTGCCTCAGGAATACCAGTGTCGTCCATCTCCAACATATGCCGCAAAGCGCGGGTAATCTGAGGAATGGTGCTGGCTTTAACCGCATGAATCGGCACCTGACGGGCTTTGGCGATTGACCTCAGCTTGCCGTGATTTTTGAGATGCGATCGCAACCCCAATACTGCATCCGCACTATCCATGTCTTTTGTCAAGACTACAGGCAAATTAAGAACCCGAATCACTTGCTCCAATTGGTGGCGACTGACACCGTATGGATAAAGGTGCAGCGGCAAGTCCTCACCATTGAAGTCTGATGACCGGAAACTATTATCCTGAAACTCTGACTGCTGCCAAGATTTATCGAGGAGCTGCTCAAAATTGCGGGTTTCAGAATACTGCTGTGGGTAAGCAAGCCCTACTGGCTTCATCTGACCCGAGGAGCGCCAGCCACTCGTTGCTCTCCCCACAGGTGAAGAAAGTAAACTTCTTTCTGTTAACGTGGCGGCAGGAGCACTGGGTAATTCGCGGGTAATCGTTACCTTGCCATTTTCATTCGTTGTCCTCAGTTGCGGATTTGGCTGACGACCTCGCAGCAAATCATCAACGGTATCAGCAACAATCTCATGAACCACCCAGGACTGCCGCTCCTGCATTTCTACAGCAATTTCAAAGGTTGGGGGTGCCTTGCGCTCCAAAACCGTTTTCTGAGAGCCTCGGCGTCTTGCTTCCTCATCCCCTAGAGTCACCGCTTGGATACCGCCCACTAAATCACAAAGAGTGGGGTTTTTAATCAAATTTTCCAGACGATTGCCGTGGGCAGTCCCCACTAACTGAACACCTCGCTCAGCAATGGTTCGGGCAGCTAGCGCTTCCAGTTCCGTCCCAATTTCATCAATCACGATGACTTCTGGCATGTGGTTTTCCACCGCCTCAATCATCACTTGATGTTGTAGTTCCGGACGGGCAACTTGCATCCGTCTGGATCTACCAATGGCTGGGTGAGGAATATCCCCATCCCCGGCGATTTCGTTCGAGGTGTCGATAATTACAACCCGTTTGTTCAATTCATCAGCCAGAACTCGAGCAATTTCCCGCAACGCCGTTGTTTTCCCAACACCTGGACGCCCCAGCATCAAAATCGATTTGCCGCTTTCTACTAAATCGCGAATCATTCCGATGGTGCCAAATACCGCTCGCCCTACGCGGCAGGTTAAGCCAATAATTTCACCGGGACGGTTCCGAATG
>JBFLZA010000787.1:0-3821 GCA_040756535.1 Cyanobacteriota bacterium | reverse complement strand
GTTGAAACCCTTCGGGTGGGCACTATCTACAGAAGTTTAAAAGCTAATTTTAGCATTGCTATGTAGTGCCCACCCTAAATCTTTTTCAATAACAATTAGATCCTTTATCTGAGTAATTCACTCCTGATTAATTTCTAGCAAACCAGCAGGGGGTGTAATCTCAATTCGACCTTGTTGGAGATCGACTACAGGTGCGATCGCTTTCACAAAGGGTATGAGTATCGTTGCTGGCTTCTTTTCTACCTGTCGCTTGGGTTTGCGTATTTTACTTTTCCTATTGGGAGGTAAAGCATCTGGCTTTTCTGGCGTTGGTTCAGGTTGCTTGTGTAGCTCTACTTCCAATAGATCGTTCCCAGCAGGAATTACATTCACAACAACGCCTATCGCTTCACCTGTTAGTTGATTAAAAACTTCCAGGTCAATCAAGTCCATCACATGATATTCATCTTCACCCAGAGACGGGCGCTCGCTTACTCGCACCAAGAGCACACAATCTCGTAAGTCCTCGGCTTGGTCACGGTTTTGAACCCCTTCTAGCTGTATGACATAGATTCCTTTACCAGGAACGGAACGCCCATCCAGCAATTTTACAGGTTGCGGCTCAGTTTCACCCGGTCGCTTTAGCCAGCGCTGACCGGGTTGTTCAAATCGTTCCGGAAAGTCAGAACTCGGATAAACCCGTAACTCCCCTCTGAGTCCTTGAGGGGCAACAATAGTGCCTATTTCTAGCCAGTCGTCATTTGCCATTCGCTGTAAGCTTCTAGCTGTTAGCCTTTAAATTTTAGCGATTAGTGGGTTAACTTTTGAGTTCCAGATAACTTGTGGAGAGTGCAAGCTCTATTGTGGCAATTGTGGCAATCTCATCTCATCATGCAGCCAACTCCTGGCATTCTAGTAAGACGAGGTTGAGTGTGAGGCTACATTGATGCATCTCCCAAGGGTTGCGATTTCTATATTGATCAGTTGGGTCGTCTGTGAGCTAACTTTAATCAAGATGGGCAATGCCCAATCGCAGGTAACACAAACACAAGCAGACCAGATTAACACTGAGTATTCAGATCAACTTGAGATTAGCCCGGTAACACCTACTCCTGTAACGGGAACCCAAGGGATAACTCAATTGGCTCAAACCGTAGTCAGTGGAGAAACGCCCCACGTCCTGCCTTCAGAAAAGCAGCATAAGGTGGTGTATGAGGGAAATTTTTTGCAGATGAGTGAGGGACGCGATCGCATAAATCCTACCTCTACTCCACCCTCTTCACTTACTTCGCAACAACCCCTCAATTCCGAACCCCTCAGTTCACCGACATCCTTACCCAACACTGAGCAGATTGTCAGAGAGGTTGAAATTCGCTTTGTCAATAGTCAAGGGCAGTCAGTTGATAAAGATGGTAATCCTATTCAAGGACGACTTTCTCAAGAGTACATTGCCAGCGAACTCAAACTGAAGCCCGGTGATGTGTTGAGTGAGGACATTGTTCGAGCCGACTTGCAACAGTTGCAGCAATTGGGATTGTTTGAACGAGTGGATGTCGCTGTGGAACCCGTAGATGACGGAGTGAATGTCATCTATAACGTCCAAGAGCGTAACGCCCGCTCTGTGAACCCTGGTGGAGGTTATAACGATGATATAGGGGTGTACGGCACGTTGGGATATCGAGACTTCACAGTAGCTCAGACTCACCAGCGCGTCGAGGGGGATGTTCAGGTTAGTCTAAATAATGTTGATTTTGATGCCCAGTTTATTAGTCCTTATCGGGCAGCCCAACCCAATAGCTTGGGCTATGCTTTCAGTATTTTTCGCAAGCGGACTGTATCCAACATTTTCAATAGGGATATTGACCTGCCCAATGATGAGAGAGTAAGGGAAAGGCGCTTGGGTGCTAGTGTGACGTTCACTCGCCCTATTGAGCAATGGTGGGGAACGTTGGGGTTTAACGCCACTCGCATTAGTACACGCGATCGCGATGGCGATATTGCTCCTGAGGATGTACTGGGTAACCCTCTCTCCTTCAGTGGTGAGGGGATTGATGACTTATACACGGTGTCTTTGGCAGCGACTCGCGACTGGCGCGATAATCCCTTCAATCCCACTAGAGGCTCGATTCTTACCCTGAGTACAGAACAGTCAATCCCAATTGGCGTGGGTAATATTGTACAAAATCGGCTAGTGGGTAACTATATTCAGTACGTACCCGTGCGTTGGTTTAGTACTGATGAGTACAACACTAGACGAGATATTTTTCCAGAAATGTTTGCTTTTAATTTGCAAGCGGGTACGGTAATTGGGGATATGCCACCGACTCAAGCGTTTCGTCTCGGTGGTATCAATTCAGTCCGAGGGTATGAAGAGGGAGATTTGGGGAGTGGTCGCAGTTATTTCTTAGCCTCTGGCGAATATCGCTTTCCCGTCTTCTCCAATATAGGGGGAGTAGTTTTTGCTGATTTTGCTTCAGATTTAGGGACTGGAAGTTCCGTACCGGGAGAACCTGCGGTTGTGCGGGATAAACCTGGAATTGGTTTTGGTACTGGAATTGGGGCACGGTGGCGATCGCCTTTTGGACTTCTTCGTGTCGATATTGGTGTCAATGACCAAGGTGAAGTCCGCTTCTATACTGAATTTGGCTCAGGCGTTCGCTTTTGAAGTCAAAAGTCCAGAGTCATGACTGGCTGATTAGTTGCCGCCAACTGTTCTAACAGCGTAGCGGACAAAGTTGCTGTATCATAACGAGCAATTTCAGCTTGAAACAATTGAGCTTTTTGCCGATAGTGTGCACAAGCAAGAATTTGCTTGACAGCCTCTCTTATCTGTGTAGGCGTGGGCTTGTTGGTTTTGAGGTTAATCCCCACCCCACTCCACTGCACCCTGGCACATACCTCCGGCTTATCCTCTGTTTGGCCTGCTGCAACTAGCGGGACACCATAAGACAAAGCCATCTGCACACCGTTGTAACCACCGTTAGTCACCATGACATCAACGTGGGGCAGAAGATGGGAATACGGAATAAACGGTTCTATTCTGGCATTGGTAGGGTATTGTGCAAGTCTAAGGCTTTCAATCGGCTGACCCCCGGTTGTAGCAACAACTAGCACATCTTCATCCGCAAGTGCCTGAAGCGTGGGTACAATCAAATCATCTAGCTCAGTAGCGACTGTACCTTGGGTGACGAAAATTACTGGCCTGTCTACTTGAAGGTCGTCCCACCAAGTCGGGGGTGTAAAATCAGCAGGTGGGCTGGACAAAAACGGGCCGACAAAATGCACTTGGGATGGCAAGTCACTGCGAGGATATTCAAATGCCGGAACTGTTCCCTGTAAGTAGAGATAGGGAGATACAACGGCATCAAAAAAGCTCTTTTGAATGGGTGGTAATCCAACGCTAGCTCGAACAGCGTTGATGTGGACAGAGAAATCCCTCAACAGTACTTTCTGAAACACCCAATTCAAACAACCATTGCGTAAATGTCCTAAAGCTGACGCATTGGGTTGCATCCCCAGTCCAGAAGGAGCTGTATCGCGGCTGCTTATAGTTAAAGGACTAACGCCAAATGCTGCCCAAGGCGGCCCCCCTTTTTCGTGAACCCAGGAAGCACCTAGAAAAGCAAAATCGGATAAAAGCACATCTGCCGGGAATTGACGCAATATATCTGTATAGTCTGTTACTTGTCCTTTCGCCCCATCAACAATAAAATGCTTGAACTCGAATTTAACCTTTGCTATTCCTTGAAGGGTTTTCCTTTTTTCTAGCAAAAATTCAGGCATTTTCGTCGGGTCATCTGGATCGAAAGCATTGAGTATGGGAGCGTAGCGTGCGCCCGTCG
>JBFLZA010000786.1:0-3822 GCA_040756535.1 Cyanobacteriota bacterium | reverse complement strand
ACCCAAATCGGCACTTAATGCCGATTTGACTTGACTAAGGGTAGCATCAGCATCGCTGTATCGTGTCAACGGGGTCGCTAAAAATGACCTTCTACGGACGGTTCAACAGCTTCTATTGACTAATCCTGCCAAAATCTCTCAAATCGGCTGGGAGACAGTGCCGTGTACTTGACCGTGTGATGGATATTCACATGACCCAAGTAATCCTGGATTGCCCTAGTATCATGCCCCTTCCCGGCTACATTAATATAGCGGTTCTCAAATGATTGAGGTACATCTCCCTTACCTTGGTAAATATAACCCTGAACTCTCCTCTGGTCGGGCATGAAGATAGCGGCTAGTGATGGCAACGCTGGAGTGTCCCAAGGTCTCTGCAACCAAATGGATTTTTGCGCCCCGCTCCAGGGCATGGGAAGCATGGGCGTGTCGTAACCAATGGGGAGAAATCTTAGCTTTTATCCCAGCGCGGGATGCTGCGGCTTTCAAAATCCGATCAACCGAATATCGATGCAGATGACCTTCATGAGAGTGGTTGCGGCTGCGAAATACCGGGTCATCATCTCCAGCCCCGCCCCGTAATGCCAGCAATTGTGTCCACAAAGATTTAGGTAGGACAACGACCCGTGTCTTTTCCCCCTTCCCATATACTGTTACCTGACCGCTATCTCCGCGAGGCTGCAAGTTTCGCCACAAGATAGCGCACAGTTCGCTTACCCGGAGTCCGCCGTAATAGAGCAACCCCAGAATGGCGTGATTTCGGGGGTTTGTCTCCAGAGCCATCATTACCTGTACCTGTGATTCCGTCAGAATCCGTTCCGATAGGGTATCAGGCGCTTTTGGGGGTTTGAGGGGTGCGCCCACGTTGACCGAAAGAACACCAATCTTATTCCCAAATGATAATAAAGATTTGACAGCCGAGATGATGCTGCGCCGGGATGAAGCGGTTAAATTAAGAGATTCGAGGTGAGCGGCAAAGCCCTGAACCTCAGCAAAGGACACTAGATGAAGGGGCTTGTTGACAAACTCAAGAAAGCGTCGTGCAGAGCGGCGGTAATAATCTGCGGTGTGGCGACTTTTCCCCTGCACCCAGAGATGGATTAGCTGCTCGGTTGCTGCGTTAGCCTCTGGCGGTGCGGAGGGCATCGCATTCGTGGAAGACGCTATCTGTAAGCTCATGCCTGACACACACCCCTCAAACGTGACATTAGATTCATAATGTCACGTTGATGACTTACCTTCATACTATTAACGAAATGCTAAGAGAACTATTTCCGGAAATAGTTCTCCCCCTCGCCGGGTCAGTGGTTGGGGCTGCATTACCAGTCCCGTGAGAATGAGCCACAAGCCATGAGCTGACAGTAACCACACCAACTGTCAGCTCATAAGATAGTAGTGCTATCGATAAATTGGGAAAGATGCCGATAGACCGCCAACGCTACCCGAACAATTGGTCAGAATGCTTTTGCAGTGGTTAGTTGATTAGTGTAAACCGGAAACTCTCATTTCCCTACCCATAACTCGCGAGAAAGGTTCGCACACTATCTGGAAACGGCTGGATTTAAAGATATCAAAGTGGAACGGAAGATGATGAAGCCTGTTTCGACGGTGTATGTGCAAGGAAGAAATCCTCAATAAGGACGACAGCTACTCTGGACTTCTGAATGCATCAAACTCATGACACTCACACTCCCCCAGCTCTTTCCCAAGTCCAAGCAATGCCGTCTGGATTGGCGATCGCCAACGCTCATCTCTACCTTTCAGGGCAATTGCGCTCCTGCCGTGTGCGCTCCAATTTAATCAAGCGTTCCTCATCTGTTGACGTAGTACATCCCTCGGTTGCTGCATCAGAGGATAAGCTTTGGGGCGGCGCTTTCTAACTCTCGGTTCGCTGCGCCCCGGACGCTCTGGAACGGTTTTATGTACACTACCTGAAAACTGCTGTAGGCGATTTTAGCGGGGTTGGTTGGATTAGGTTATACAACAAATTGAATAAAGGGATTACCGGACAGTAGCGAATAAGTTAGCCCCAAGGGATTGACTTATGAGCGTCATTGTGAATATCGATTTTCACGATCGCAATCCTCTCTCTTCCTCCCTTCCCCCTTCCTTTTCCAAAAAGAAATATTTCCCGTTAGAGTATGCAAAAGGTTGAATAGGGGAGATTTTTGCGATCGCACCCACCCCCGCTCCCGTCCTGAGAACTATTTCCGGAAATAGTTCTGGTTGTGCAGCACCCTATCAGGTTAACCCTGGTAAGGGCCTTTAAATTCTGATTTGTGAAAGTTCTTTTAACGCCTGAACTAATGATTGAAACGCATCAAGGATAGCTTTCTTAATATCATGTATCTGGTCATCATCTGTTGGATTCGGTAGAGCTTGCACCAATGCGTTTAAATAAGCCGCAGAACGATATGAGTTTTCTACGCTGGATTTGAAGTTATCAATAATGTAATAATTGCCCAACTCGGAAATTTCTTTTTGCAAGTTAGTGTACTTTTCGACGTGGCAACGAAATAGATATGCGTACAGGGTAATAAAGAAGAGAATATCACGAAGTTTTTTAGTGAGCAGTTCTTGATCAAGCATCCAGATTTGGAAGTGTTTCTTGAGTATCTCTGTTAGCTCGCCTGTTTCACCATCAAGCTCTAACATAACTAGGATTAGATGTTTTTCTATTCCCTGAATCGAGTAAAAGTCTGAGGTTTGGAGAAGTTTTTGAAAATAGTCATTAAATTCCATTGTAATTTTCCCTAAAAACGGAGTCGTTACAATCCTCATCAAAAAGCGATCGCCAACATCGGGGTCGGGTCGGGTCGCTGGGGTCGGCTGGGTCGGGTCATCCGGTCGGGTCGGGAAGAAAGCGATCGCATAGCAGAACTGTTTCCGGAAATGGTTCGGTGCTAGGTGCCAGGACAGTGCATAAATCAGAAAAGTTAGCCCAATAAAATTATGTAAATTTCTAGAGCCAGTAAAAAGATGTATCGTATCCACAAACAATGTAATCGTTTTCCCATTGCCTTTAACCCACCATTAGTTTTAAGAGCAAATCTTTTGGAAAAAGTTAATGGCAACTTAGGTCGTTTTGGATTAGTGAGTATTATTGCACTGGGAACTGTTACCGTGTCAGCCCAACTAACGATGGCACAGATTCCCCCAAACATACAGATTCCTCAAAACATAGAGATTCCCAAGGTAGATACTTCTGCTATTGATAACCATAGAGAGGAGTTGCAACGAACTTACGAAATGCAGCAGCAGGTGAATTACGATATGTATCAGCAAATGATTGATGAAGACTCGCGCAGAAGACGAGAAGCTTGGCAGCGTTCTCAAGCAGAAAAATTAAGATTTTTTAATCCTGAAGTTTATCTTCAATATTGGGACTCACTACTCGGTGACTAGTTAAGTTACCCCGATGTCGGTTTGGTTAAAGTGCGATCACCAATGTTCGGAGTTTGTCTGTAGAGCTTGTCTGTAGTGTTGCAAGCTAATGTTCGGAGTTGCCCTGTAATGTTCGGAGTTGGGGGTTGGGCTGGGTCGGGTCGGGTAACTTTGCGCCACTTTCGCAAAGTTGAGGCGGTGATCGCAAACAAAGGAGTCAAAAAGTATTGACTTACAGCACGAACTTTGGTAGAGTTCCGGGTCGGTCGGTTGAGTGAGGTCAGTCGATGCAATCACCAAAGTATCCGGTTAGTCTTCCTGTGAACTAGTTAGGGGACTAGAACCAGTTAGCAGCGTAGTGTAACCTGTTATTCTATTCAACTAACCAGTTGATCAATACATTGAACCAGTTCATAAATTAGCGCTAACTAGTTAGGTAAT
>JBFLZA010000785.1:0-3849 GCA_040756535.1 Cyanobacteriota bacterium | reverse complement strand
AAGCGATCGCACGGCGTACCCCTGGCTTTACTGGCGCTGACTTAGCCAACCTGCTCAACGAAGCGGCAATTCTCACTGCCAGACGCCGCAAAGAAGCGATCGAGATGATGGAAATCAATGACGCCGTTGACCGGGTGGTTGCTGGAATGGAAGGCACTCCCTTGGTGGACAGCAAGAGCAAGCGCTTGATTGCTTATCACGAAGTAGGACACGCGATCGTCGGCACCTTGATCAAAGACCACGACCCCGTACAGAAAGTTACTCTAATTCCTAGAGGACAAGCTCAAGGACTGACCTGGTTTACTCCTAGCGAAGAGCAAGGCTTAATCACCAGAGCTCAGCTTAAAGCACGGATTACTGGAGCCTTGGGAGGCAGAGCCGCTGAAGAAGAAATTTTCGGTGATTCTGAAGTGACTACTGGTGCTGGCGGTGACTTGCAACAAGTGACCGGGATGGCACGGCAAATGGTCACACGCTTCGGGATGTCCGACTTAGGCCCCATGTCCCTAGAGAGCCAAGAAGGTGAAGTCTTTCTTGGCGGTGGCTTGATGTCAAGGGCGGAGTACTCTGAACAAATTGCCTCACGGATTGATGAGCAAGTGCGCGTCATTGTTGAGCATTGTCATGATGATGCGCGGCGCATTATGCGAGAAAATCGCGTTGTGATTGACCGCTTAGTGGAGCTGCTGATTGAGAAGGAAACAATTGACGGTGAAGAGTTCCGTCAAATCGTTGCCGAGTACGCAGATGTACCTGAGAAGGAGCAATACGTACCTCAGCTGTAAACTTGAGTGATTACAGAAAAATAAATTCGAGGGGATGATAGAGTTCATCCCCTTTTTTTGTCGCTTGACTCAGTAGAATTCTGGCAGAAATCGGGAACTGCTTATAGCATTTTAGATTTTGGATTTTGGATTTTGGATTTTCAAACCTTTGTTAGTTGGTTGTTTGGGCTATTCAATTGTCGAAGGAATAAAGCAGAACACTAAGATTGAATCCGTTTAAATGAACACACAAAGACTAAGGGCACAGCAATGCTGTGCCCTACAAATACAATGTGCAATCAAGCCGATTTGATAGAACAGGGAACTTCTTAAGGGTTCGATATTACTGGCTCAGCCGTAGAATACTTGGTTAATAACTGAGCAATATCTGGATTGTACAGCCGCAAGTAATTCCAATAATTGGCAAAAACTGCCTCCACATACCCCTTGGTTTCGCCAAAGGGAATGATTTCAATAAAGGCATCGGGGTCGCTGAAGCCATATTTCTTGATCCAGTTTGCCACGTTACCAGGCCCGGCATTGTAACTGGCAACCGCCAAGAGGGAGTTGTTGTTGTACTCTTGGTGGGTGTGGTCTAGATACCAAGTACCGAGCTTGATATTATCGTCGGGATTTTCCAGATTGTATTCCTTCAACTGGATTTTCTCAGCAATCCAAGTACCCGTTCCCGGCATCACCTGCATCAGACCTTTAGCCCCCGCAATGGAACGGATTTTCGGTTCAAATCGAGACTCTTGCCGAATTAAACCAGTTACTAATAGAGGATTGAGCTGGCGTTGACTCGACCAACTCAGAATCGGTTCTATGAAAGGCATGGGAAATAGGGCGTGCCAGTAAGAGGGTTCTTTCCGTAGCGCTTGCCATTGTGATCGCTCTTCAGGTTCGTTTCGTAGGCTCAAGTTCCAAACTTTATTAATGCCTACTAAGTGTTCACCTAACCCCAACTGCATTAAACCATCCGTAAACTGTTCGGCAACGGTTGGTTCTAGTCGGTTATTGAATTCTGTCTGCCAGAGGGCCCAGGCCTCCTCATCTTGACCGATCTGGTAGAGTTCTTTTAAGGTTTCCGAACCTACTGGTGGTACCGATCGCACTTGCGGTTTGACAACCTCTGGTATCAAGTCCCGCACCGTGGTAAAATCTCCGACATTCCAGCCCAAAAAGTGAGCAGACCGCCACGCATAGTAAGATTCGGGATACCGAGCCAGAACGTGTTCAAATGCTGCCGTAGCCTCGTCCTGCCGCCCTAGTTGATTTGCCCATCGACCAACCCAAAAGGCAGCTTCAGGAGCAAGGCTGCTATCAGGAGTATCGGTAGTGATGGGCTGTGCCCATTGCCATGCTTCTTTGAACTTTCCTGCTGCTGCCATTTTCTTGGCATTTTTCCAGCGATACCCAGCCGCCGCATCGGAATTTTTGTATTGAGTCAATACTGACTTACGGGCTTGGGCCGCTGAGGTGGCACTTCCCTTGGCTTCCAGAATTTCGGCTTTGGATAGCAAGGCTTCGGCGGCTTCATCAGGAAATTTGCGGATGACTTGATCGAGATAGACTAATGCATCGTCCGACTTGGAGAGGCTGGCTAGACGCCGTAAACCGAGCCCCGTTTCTTTCGCATCCGGAAATTGTTGCAGGAGTTGTTGGTAAGCCACTCTCGCTTCTGCCCTTTCTCCGGTTAGTTGATATCCGCGCCCCACTCGATAAGCGTTACGAGGGGTTTGAGGGGATTTAGCATAGGCTTTGGCGGCTTTGCCGTATTCCATCGTTTCCCAATAGCCAAAAGCGATCGCTTCCCAGTCTTGTGGCTGGAGTTGAGAGGCAAATTCGTTCGCTAAGCGATCGCGAACAGCGCCCATCCCTTTTGCTTCTGGGTTATGTTTTGCCAAAAGCAACAACAAAGAAGGTTGATTGGGATTCTTGCTCAGTTTTTCGCGAATAACCTCTTGAGTACGCGGATGACTCGGAAATTTAGCGATCGCTTGATTCCAATATTCGGGATTAGATTTCCCCAAAGCATAGAGCGCTTCCACTACCACGGATTGCTCGGAGTGTTTGGTTACGATGGTTTTCCAAGCGTCTTGGGCCTTTGCTTGCTCACCCATGGCTTCATAAGCTTGAGCACGTTTTAGGGCAATGTAGGGAGCCAATACGGAATACTCCGAATCTAGTCCATCGAGCCACTTAAGCGCCTTTTCCCCTTGATTGAGCTCAATCAAATCAGACGCTAGAAGATAACGGGCGCGATGCTGATCGACAGATTTGAACCCAGAGGCAATGGCTTCTAGTTTGGAGGCTCTAGCTTGAGGTGGCAGCGATACCAGTGGCAGAACTGCCGATTTTTCTTTTTGATTGAGAACGACTGGATTGAGCGTTTGTTCACTACCCGTCCATCGATCTAGTAAACCGAGCATTTTGATTGCTACGATTGATGAGCCAAGCAGGGTGCATAGTAATAGCCCTGCTCCGACTGCCACAGGAATTTTGTTGATTCGTCCCTTTAGCATTAATCCTCGTCTGCCCTAGATTGGCACAATCTTGATCTTATTAAATGTGAGCTGATTTCAGTATTCGGTGAGTCGGTACTGGTGTTCATATTCAGGTTATTACGACCAGATCGGCAAAATTTTAACTTGCTTTAATTCTTTCAGGGGGGAAGGACAGCATACTTTTACCCATGACATTTATTCGTTTCAGCAAGTTGCTCCCATTAGAATTTTCCTGCACTAGAAGCAGTAATCGTGGGTGTTTATTTGTTTTTGAGCAATACTTTAAGAACAGGTAATCATAGTTGATAGAACAAGGAATGGAAATTCGAGCAACGGATACACTCCGTTTGGACTGGACTGGTGATGCGCTAGCGGTTGGGTTATTTGAAGATGGGCTGGAGCTAACAGGTGATTTAGCTCAATTAGATGAAAAGCTAGCTGGTACACTCAAGGAATTAATAGAAGAAACAGAATTTAAGGCGATCGTTGGCAGTAGTGCTGTAACGCGCGTGGGTGCCGGTAGCTCAATTCGTAAAATTATACTCGTCGGGCTGGGTAAATCAGACGCCCTCAAATTA
>JBFLZA010000784.1:0-3863 GCA_040756535.1 Cyanobacteriota bacterium | reverse complement strand
CCTGCAACATTTTTTCTTCTTGTGCCTCTCAATTGCCTTTTTCCAAACCCAACCGATACAACCGCCAGCTACCCCACCCTGAATTTACGGTAAGTCGGTCGGAATAGTAAAATTAATCATGATATTGCCTAGTGTTCAGTAGATTGCAAGAGACCGCTAGTTGATAAAAACCAGTTTTTTTGAAACGGTAGAAATAGCTCTGAAATCTTTGTAAAACAGAGCTTTCAATTTTGTGTCTTCTAAAAATCCCTGTTTCAATTGTTCACTTTCTTGTGTATTAATGCAGCTCTTAGTGTGCTAACTTCAACAACTCTTTTATTCTACTGTTGTATAGTTTGAAGGAGCTTCACCTTATTGCTGCACAAGGCTATATCTCATTTGTTGGCTTTAGTCAAGGCGATGGATGAAGATGTAATTTGAGGGCATAGGTTCACGCTGATAACTTCAGGTTCTCACCAGTCACCGCCAGCACCACCACCTCCACTGTCACCACCGCCAAAGTCGGTACTACCGGCACTGCTGTCACCGCCGCTATCCCAGCTACTCCAACCGCTATCGCTGCTGGAAGGACGGCTGTAACTGCTACTACTCCTGCCATGATTGCTCCCAATTGCAAAAAGAGCGGCTGCCAAGATCAACGCAACAAAGAAAATGATAAACGTAAAAGGATTTGGACCATATCCGTCACCCAACCGTCATAATATGTTCGGGGATTAGGCACTTGTTGCACTGTTAGTGCGTAACTAGGTAGCGGGAAAAGGATTAAAGTTAAACCCAGATAAACTGCCCAGAAAGCGCGTTTGGCTGTAAATGCTACAGAATACATAGCTGTTGCTAGGATGACTAATATTGGCTATCCTCTCCTAGCCTAATCTCTATGCTTCCAGCTCCAACTGAGTTAGGCATAGCTGTAGCTGATACGTCACACCGATCGCAAACACCCAATGTCACAGGATGATTCCCAAAACCAGACAACCCTGACTTCGCCTCTACTAGCATTGCGAGAGCAGGCATTGCAACGACTCCGCAATGGGTTAAGGCGGGGACAGCAAAGCATGACAGATTGGAAGGGGGGACAGCTAGCCGTTTCCGCTGTACCGGGTGCGGGAAAGTCTACAGGAATGGCAGTCGCTGCCGCGTTTGCGATCGCAAATTACCAACTTCACGGCAAGCGTCAACTCGTTGTTGTTACCTTCACTCGCTCTGCTGCTGCTAGTATTAGAACGAAAATTCGCAATAATCTTAAAGACCTAAGCTTACCACAAAATAGCTTTGTTGTCTATACCCTACATGGTTTGGCGCTGAACATTGCCACCCGTCATCCCAACTTGTCGGGACTCAATCTAGAAAGTTCAACCTTGGTAACGCCGAACCAAAGCCACCGCTTGATTCGTGCCTGTGTGGAACAGTGGATTGCCAATAACCCTCGCCGTTATTCGATTCTGCTAGAAGGGCGTCAGTTTGATGGAGAGGAAACGGAACGGTTGCGGCGGCAGTCGGTGTTGCGAACCGAAGTATTACCCGACTTGGCCCAAACAGTTATCCATGAAGCCAAAAGCTCTGGTTTTTTGCCTCAAGATTTGTGGAGAATTAACGAACAGACACCGGATGCTTATGAGATTTTAGCGATCGCAGCTGGGTTGTACGAACAGTATCAAAATGTAGCGCGATCGCGCAACTTCATCGACTACGACGACATGATTCTCGCTGCACTGCGCGTATTAAAAGACGATGCCGTCCGTCAGTTGTGGCAAAAGCAATTTTTTGCCGTCTTTGAAGATGAAGCCCAGGATTCAACCCCCCTGCAATTTAAACTGTTAGAAACCCTTGCCACTGACCCCGATAACCCATATTTACCGCCGAATTTAATTCGGGTAGGCGACCCGAATCAAGCGATTAACTCCACTTTTACCCCCGCAGACCCGATTTACTTCAATCGGTTCTGCGAAGCTTGTGCAACTCAAGACCGTTTGGCAACCATGAACCAAGCCGGCCGCAGTAGCCGCATTATTATTGATGCAGCTAACTTTGTCTTAAATTGGGTTAATCGTTCCCAGCTTACGGGTACTGAACAAGCGTTTCGCCCCCAAGATATTTATCCCGTAGCTGTCGATGACCCCCAAGCGGATGCCAATCCCCAACCTGTGGGACAAGGGTTAGAAATCTACACGCCTCGTGACATTTACCACACTGTCGAACTGATTGGAGAGCGGGTAGTTGAGTTATTAACTCAAAATCCGACGCATAGCGCGGCGGTGTTGGTGCGGGAGAACCGTCAAGGGACATTTTTGGCTCAAAAATTAGAGTATTTAAAGCGTCAGCATGGGATTGAGGTTTTTGATGTGGGCAGTAGCGATCGCCATTCTCACGTTCCAGCAGAAATTTTAGCAATTTTGCAATTCCTCGATCGCCCTCATTCCCCCGATTATCTCAAAAGCGCCCTCGAAGTCTTCGTCAAGCGCCAACTGATTCCCACCCAAGACCTTAACGCCCTTGCCACTTTTCCTGAACAATTCCTCTACCCCGGCCCCCTCGACCCGCAACAGACCCCATCGGTGCGAAAAGCTCGCAAATACTGTGCCAATCTGCTTCGTGCCCGTCTAGAACTGCCCCATTATCAACTGATTTCCTTCCTTGCTCTCACCTTAAATTACGACCAATCCGAACTCGCGACCGCCGATAAATTAGCAGAACGAATTGCCAAACAAACTCGTGGCAACAGTTCCATGAGTGCTACCCTAAATGCTCTGAGTGAAATCGTCAATTCAGAACGCTTTGAACCCGTTGAAACCGAAGACGCTGACTCCCGCTATCTCCGCGCCGGACAACTTACCGTGATTACGATGCACAAAGCGAAAGGATTGGACTGGGATTATGTCTTCCTGCCCTTTTTGCATGAAGATACCCTTCCAGGTAGTCCTTGGGTGCCTACTGCTGCCCAGTTTTTGGGAGATTTTACCCTTGCAGAAGTTGCCAGAGCACAAATTCGCGCCAGTCTTCACGAGCAACCCATCCCTTTAGCGATGCAAGCATGGGATCAAGCGGGATACCTGAAAACGGCTGAAGAGTACCGTCTCCTTTATGTTGCCATGACACGGGCAAAACGGTTGCTATGGATGTCTGCATCCCAAAAAGGGCCGTTCCGTTGGAATACGTTTAGCAGTAACTCTGCGGATAACTTGCAGCAGAAAAAACCTTGTCCTGTATTGCCAGCATTGAAGAGTCGGTTTCCGCGATCGGTCGTTCCACTCTCTGCCAAACTCAACTAGAAAGTATGGCGTGTCATTGTTAATTTCTCATCTCAAATCTTGCGCCATTCTCAAAACTCTTCGGGTGGGCAGGAGCACATCAACGCTCGCAATCAGCTTTTTAACTTCTGTAGACCTTGCCCACCTTACATTTAAAAGCTTTTTGGCACTATCGTTTTTGTTAAGCCCATTCGCTTAAAACATCCAAAACTATCGGCGATCGCACTTGACTTGATAGTATATTGGTTTTCACAATCTCCTTAGCCCGGTTCCTGCACTTGCAGCGGAGAATATTAGTCAGCTTTGAACAAAAAAGCGAGCTATGCCTTTAGAGCTGCTTATCGTTTGCTGAATTGTAGAAAAAACTACATACCCGTAGGAGGAAAATGGACATTTTTAATCCTAACCTTAAAAACTACATCCAAGACACTTTAGCTAAAGCGGATGTGCAAATTAATGGTGAGCGTCCTTGGGATATTCAGGTACATGATGAAAATTTTTATCAAAGGGTTGTGAGAGACGGCTCTTTAGGGCTTGGAGAAGCCTATGTTGAGGGGTGGTGGGATTGCCCGAAACTCGATGAATTTTTCACTAAGATTTTCAATGCTAAGCTTC
>JBFLZA010000783.1:0-3878 GCA_040756535.1 Cyanobacteriota bacterium | reverse complement strand
ACTCAACCATTTGAATCTGGAAATAAGCCATCAACTCAGGCTCGGTTTTCAGTTCATCCTGTAAAACATCTGGGAGATCTCGATAGAACTCCTTCAACATTATTCGGTTCACGGCTTGCTGGGATTCGTCTCTTTCTCGCTCCCGCCCCAGGTAAAGAATAATATCCTTAATTAACCGTGCAACAGAAGTAATCACTTCTGGATTTGCTCTAAAGCGATCTTCTGTAATCCGCTGTTCAAGCCAGTTAAAATACTGCTGACGACGGCTGGGAGTCTCATGGTTATGATTATTCTCAATTCTCCACAACTGAATACCTCGAAGGTACAGGTTGCGGATGTCATTGCTAATTAGATCGAGTCCATCACTGTTTGAATCAACGTTGGGCAATAGATGGCGGACGCCAAAAGCGCCAGTATATAAGTTGGCTAAAACCCAATCAGAATAGGCAGCAGCAATCTCTTCTGAAAAACTGATGTCTGCCCAAACATCGCTTATTGCACCTTCTGTTGCGCGAAAGCACTCAATAACAAACATCATTTCACTGTCAGGACTGAGTGAGGCTTCAGGAATTGGAGGACGTTGAAGTCTGTGTGAATCCAGTAAGCACGAAGCGATATAACGGCGGATAGTAGCGAGTTCTTCAGTTTCTTGAACTCTGCCATCTCTCACTCGTGCTTGCTTCAAGTGATGAATGACTTCTTTACTTGTGATGGGGATATACCGAATGTTACCTGCACGTAGCTGCAAAATCTTCTCGTAGTAGTCTATTTCACTCAGCTCACTGCCAACCCGTAGCGCCTCTAGTATTTCTAGTACACCAATAATTGGTACTCTGCCATCTCGATGGGGGAATTTGCTGAAACAGCGATCATCAATCCAGATAACATCACTTGGTTGAGAGGCATATGTGAATAGGTCGTAAGCTGTTAATCCATTTGCATCCCAAGATGGCTGGAATTCAAGTTCCCTGTCAGAGTCAGGATTGGACAGTGCGATCACCTCGTATGTTCCTCGCTCTAGTCCAGTTGAGACACGTTGGATAAGCTCTCTAAGCCATCTCACCAATTCAGTCGAATATTCACTGCCATTGATTGCCACCTGTGCCTCACCAACACACTGATGCGTCACAAATACTCGAAAATAGCGACACACTCTTGCCAGCAAATCTGAGCCAGCTAAGAGAACAGCCAGTTCAGAGTTCAAGAATATCGAGTCATTCCGAGTCGGTAACTTTGGTGGTAAATCTGCATATCTCTGATCTCCCAGATTATTCAGCGCCGTTTCATATGCACTATTAGATAAAATTCCCTGTTCTTTCAGTGCCTCGACTAGCCCACGACAATTGATAAACCTTTGTCGATCTGTCTCGTCTAACACAACGGGTTGCATCACATCATTAGCATCAAGCTGTTCCAATGGCAAGAACTCAACCACGAACCCATTCTCAGCACGAGCTTTCTCTAGCAGAATGGCTAATTGTTCACCTAATTTTTCGATTAATTCATCACAGTTTCCGTTCAAGAGCTGAGGAAGTTCTCGCAGTTGCCCGGATTGGTTCAGTCGTAAGATTTCGCGATAACTATTTAGTCGAGAGGGTTGATGCAGTAGGAAGTGTTCACATTCTTGCAAAAGGGCAGTTGGTAGTGTTGGCGAAATCCGAATTGGTCTAAACCGCTGCTCTACTGCGTCTAAAATACCCAAGTGAGCAGCCAGCAAGAAAGCTGATATGTCCAAGTGCAGTTGCCACTGAGTGCTTGAGTCTGCAAACCCCTCTGGGAAGGGACGGGCACCATAACGCGCCAGCACTGCTGCCTGACAATGGGGATTGGGATTGTTCGTGTTCGCTCTAGGAAAGATGCGGAAAATGCTAGTGAGAGCAAATCTGCGTACTTGGGCAATCAAGTGAATAGGAAGTTCTGCGTTATCGTATTTTTGATTGATTAAAGCTGCATTTTCTGTCCACTCCTGCTGTAGCTCCAGAAGCTCCCTAATTCTTACTGCCTGAAACGGGCCTTCTCCGTTGATAGCAAGTATCTGTGCCCGATGCACAAAAGGCTGAATCTCCCGATCTAGTCCCAGGTTATATCCCAGGCTAATGACTTCTCCTAAAACCTCCGCTTCAATGGGTATGGTAACTGCCCGCTGCCATAGCTGACGTGCTAACGTGGGGTCTTCTGAGAGTAGACATCTAGCTGCTCGAAGCAAGGAGATTGGATGGACATCTTCTTGCTTTAATAGACGAGAAGCAGTACTCGCTAGTCCTCGTAAGTCTCCCTGATTTAGCTGGAGATCCATCAAGGTTACGAGATTTTCAACCGTCTCTTGCGATCGCGCCAACTCCTCTGCCTCAGCAACTGCCTGTGAGATCAACCCCAACCTTGCCTGACAATAGGCTCTCAAACGGCGCAGATAGGGAGGCAAAGTACTATCTGGGAAAAGCTTTTGATGATCGTTCAATAGCTGAAAGCATTGCTCAAAGCGACCCGCTTGTCCAGCACATTGTGCTGCTAGACTGAGAGCATCAGGTGTTCCCACCGAATTCACCAAATCATCTGCCCTATCCGCAACATAAGCCCAGTCTTGTAAACTAGCTCGGAGCTGGCAAGCTTCGCTTAAATATTGACCGTTATGGCTTTCCTGCCAGCACGTCTCTAAATACTCAGCAAATGCTTGCCAGTTACCGCTCACCCGTGACTGTTCCCGCCGAATTGCCGCTTGAATGCTGCGACGAACAGCAGGGTTGCTAAAGGTTTCGCTTTCTTGAAGCGCGGTTTCCACCTCTCCATCTATCGCTAGAGTTTGTACATACCAGAAGAGCCAGACATCTTGATTTCCAGTTTGCTCAAACGTTTCCCTTCTACGATGTAGAAGTTCTAGGACAGGCTTGGGAGTCTCCAAGTAAAGGTATATTCCGAGCAAAGCAACAATGCGCTCGAGGTCATTGCTTCCTTCCTGCACCAACGCTTCTAAGGCTTGTTGACTCGTAGATAAATCAATTTCGTAGTTGCGAACCGTTCTCCAAACAATTGCTTGTGGGTTAGTTGGATCTTCGGCAAGTAGCGCGGAACATAACTCCTGAGCCTCTGATTGACGATCTGGATCGTTTGCTAAGCAAGCTAGATACCATATTTGCCAGTATTTCCGTTGTTTCTCTCCTCGCTCAGTTTGAGATGCGAGTTGCCTAAACTCCTCTGCTGCTTTGCGTAGACGCTGCAAACTTTCGTCATCACGCTTAACTAGCGACCAGTCAACAGGTTGAGCAAAGCCAGTTAACTGTATAGGAAGGGCAGGTGAGAGTACACTGAAGTAATTGATAGTAGCCTCAGATGCCCTAATCTTCTCCCAATTTGGTTTTTCATAACGAGCTTGTTGAATCTTTACCTGAGCACCAGCAACGTCTCCTTTGTCAAGAAGTGCCAATGCATGTATGCGGTTAGTTTCAGCGTCAGGCTCTAAACCTTGAGGCAAGTTTTGCAACTTTGTAATGACCTCATCCGTGCGCCCCAGTTCTAGCAACAAGCCTAATTCCAGGTTGAAAAGGTCAATACTTGACGGACTGCTAATCAGTCTCAATGCAGCCTCTGCACCTTCAGTATGATAGCTAATCAAAACTTGCAGGAGAGTATCATCTCCCTCTGGAGCGATGGCATGGGCTTGTTCGGCTAATGCTTTAGCTTTCTCTGCATCATGTTCAACATTAAGGACATAGCTTGATATAGATTGCAAAATCTGTGCTTGTAGGGGCTTCTCAAAGACATCCCAGTTTGAGTCATGCCGCAAGGCTTCGAGGCAGGCAAATGCTTGCTGCAAATATCCTTGCCTATATAATTCCCGGAATACGTCTAGCTGTTTAGCTTATTCCTTCGACAACTCAGAG
>JBFLZA010000782.1:0-3881 GCA_040756535.1 Cyanobacteriota bacterium | reverse complement strand
GTTCCTTGTTCAGTGCGATGCACGGTTCTCTGGTAACTTCTTCTCTGGTGCGTGAAACCACCGAAACCGAATCCCAAAACTACGGTTACAAGTTCGGACAAGAAGAAGAAACCTACAACATCGTTGCAGCTCACGGTTACTTCGGTCGTTTGATTTTCCAATACGCCAGCTTCAACAACAGCCGCAGCTTGCACTTCTTCCTCGCTGCTTGGCCTGTGGTTGGTATCTGGTTCACGGCACTGGGAATCAGCACCATGGCGTTCAACCTCAACGGGTTCAACTTCAACCAATCGTTAATTGACTCACAAGGTCGTGTGATTGGAACATGGGCTGACGTACTCAACCGCGCTAACTTGGGATTTGAAGTGATGCACGAGCGCAATGCTCACAACTTCCCCCTCGACTTGGCGGCGGGTGAAGCTGCACCGGTGGCTCTAACTGCTCCAGTTATCAATGGCTAAGATTTAGCCTCGAATTCAATCAAAAGCGTCTCCTAGTGGGGGCGCTTTTTTGTTTAGGGGAAAAGTAACTTTCGCTGCTTGCTCAGTGCCAAATTGGACTCAAACTGTCGGTGTTGCTTTGCTACGCGAGGGAGAAATTGTTTGGAACACGAGTGATGAGGGAAAGATAAGTGTATTCGCCAACCTAGTTGGGAGATTAGCCGTATGCGAAAAAGCCACCCGCAATACTTAAGCTATACTGAGCGACAGTACGTTCCAGACCAGCAAATCGCTGATAAACCTTTATTGTGCTGGTATCGTCATCCCCTAAAATTGACCGCACCTAATCCAGATAATCGAACGGAGCTACTTTCTCATTAAATGGAAACCATAAACTTGCTTCGCTCTGGAAAGTTAGCGGGGAGCAAACGACTCAAGCTTGAGTGCGGACTGACTCAATTTCCATCAGAGATTTTTGCTCTGGCAGATTCCTTAGAAATCTTGGATCTATCGAATAACCATTTAAGGGTCTTACCCGATGAGTTTGAACGGTTGAAGCACCTCAAAATTGTTTTCTTTACTAACAATGATTTTGAGGAAATTCCCTCTGTGATGAGGCAGTGCCTTGGCCTCAAGATGGTGAGTTTTAAATCCAACCAGATTGCGAGTGTTGGCGAACACGCCCTACCACCTTCGATCCGCTGGCTGATTCTCACGAACAACAAAATTAAAAAGCTACCCGCTTCCCTTGGCAGCATGAGCCATTTGCAAAAGCTGATGCTAGCTGGCAATCGGCTCCAGTCGCTCCCAAAGGAGATGGCTGAGTGCTTGAATCTGGAACTCATAAGGCTTTCGGCGAATCAGCTACAGCGGCTGCCTCCCTGGTTGTTCACCCTTCCTCGCCTGTCTTGGCTAGCTTATGCTGGCAACCCCTTGTGTAGTGTTCCCGCTACTCATAAGCGAGTGCTTCCAGACATTGATTGGACCGAGCTGACGCTGGGGGAAATCCTTGGGCAAGGTGCTTCCGGGGTGATTTATAAGGGGCTTTGGACGACCGAGCTTGCCCAACAAGAGGTTGCGATCAAAATATTCAAGGGTGAGATCACCAGTGACGGGTTACCTGCTGATGAAATGGCGGCAAGTCTTGCGGCTGGATGCCATGACAATCTTGTTAACGTGCTAGGCAAGCTCAGCAACGGACCGGAGGAAAAACAAGGGCTTGTGTTTTCGTTTATCCCCCCCGATTACAAAAGCTTAGGGCAGCCGCCAGACTTTGACACCTGCACAAGAGATACCTACAGTGCAAACGCCTCGTTCTCTTTGCCTGTGATTTTACGCCTGACGATTGGCATTGCCTCTGCTGCCGCACACCTTCATGCCAAAGGCATCATGCATGGTGATCTCTACGCTCACAATATTCTGGTCGATGAAACGGGTCATAGTTTGCTGGGAGACTTTGGAGCTGCCTCTTTTTACGAAGAGAGTGATGTGGTGATAGGGCAAGCGCTAGAACGGTTAGAGGTGAGGGCTTTTGGGTGCTTACTTGAGGATATGTTAGACCGTTGCACGCTCCAGGAGGAGTCTGAGCACTCTTGGGCGGTGGAGAGTCTTCGTGGCTTACAGCAAGACTGTCTCAAGCAAGTTCTATCACAGCGTCCTCGGTTTACAGAAATTGGCGAGCATTTGACTAGCGTTTTTCGACAGGTTTATGGCACAGCCAAACAATTTTACAGAGCTTAGAGCAAAGCCCACCTCATTCATGGGTGGGATATAGCGATAGCGCTTTTAAGCGCCGTCAGTCTTCTTCTCTTCTTTAAGCTTATCAATCCAGTCTTCAATAAGCTGAGTCATTGTCTTTTCTCTGTCTCTAGCTATTCGTCTTAACTTCTCAAGCCTGCTGGAAGTTATTCGCAAGCTTAATCTTTCTTTGTCCATCATCTACCCATTGGCTAGCCATCAATGCTAGAATGCTAGCATGAAAACTCTCAAGTTTAAGCTCTACAGTCACAAGCGCAATCGGGATCTCAAGCAGATTATCAACGCTGCTGGGGTAATCTACAACCATTGCATCGCTCTGCATCGTCGGTATTATCGAATGTGGGGCAAACACTTGAACTGTGCGCGACTTCAGAAGCATATTGCCAAGCTACGCAAGCGTAATTCGTTTTGGCAATTGGTAGGCTCTCAGGCTGTGCAAGACATCTGCCAACGCATTGATCAAGCCTATCAACTGTTCTTTAAACATCACAAGAAGGGGGTTAAACCGCCAAGCTTCAAGAAAGTTAAGAAATACAAGTCGTTCACTCTCAAACAGGCTGGCTACAAGTTTTTGGGAGGGAATCGAGTCAAGATAGGGAGTCGAGTTTATCAGTACTGGAACTCCAGAGAACTAGAAGGAACGGTCAAGACATTAACCATCAAGCGGACAGCATTAGGCGAGTTGTTTATGGTTGTAGTCGTTGACGGATATTTGAAGCTGAGCGAAGCCGAAGCTTCAACGCCAGAAATCATGTTCGAGACAGGTAAAATAGCTGGATTTGATTTCGGGTTAAAAACGTTTCTTACTAGCTCTGATAGCGTAGCGGTAGCGACGTTAGGAGCGTCAGGGTTCGAGATTAAATCGCCTGAATTTCTGAAAACCTCGCTTAATCAACTTCGTAAGGCATCTAAGCAGCATTCCAAAAAGCAGAGGGGGTCAAACAACCGAAAACAAGCGAGAAAGCGCTTAGTTCGCTGCCACGAGGCTATCGCTAACCGAAGGCGTGATTGGTTTTGGAAGCTAGCACATCGACTAACAAATCAGTTTGACGTATTGTGTTTTGAGACTCTAAACCTGAAAGGAATGCAGCGTCTATGGGGACGCAAGGTTTGTGATTTAGCGCTAGGAGACTTTCTGCAAATCCTAGAATGGGTTGCCAAGAAGAAAGGGAAGCGAGTCATCTATATTGACCCTTGGTATCCGTCCACTAAAACGTGTTCGTGCTGTGGTCACGTTCTAGACGAATTAGACCTTTCAGTTAGACGATGGCGTTGCCCGTCTTGTCATAGCATAAACGACAGAGATAAGAACGCCGCTATAAATATCAAAAGAGTCGGGAGTTCGACTCTAGGCGTAGGGGATGTTAGACAGGAGTTACTTCTGCAATCCCTGCTCAATGCCTGAATCCCACGCGCTTTTAGCCGTGGGAGTGGCTCAACTATCCTACATAATTAAGGGTTAGCGATCGCCCACCCTAGAGGTTAACGAAAAAAATGTGACTCCAGCATCGATACCATTTCTGCGATCGCAAAGGTCTAATACTTTTCTGATGCAAATGATGCAACTTAATCGGTATGTATCGATTAGTCAGTCTGAATCAAATTGTCCTTAGGATTCACTAACCTCAGAAGCTTTTGCTTGATTTGAATATCAAATACTTCCCACTTCATCTTGGCGTATTC
>JBFLZA010000781.1:0-3885 GCA_040756535.1 Cyanobacteriota bacterium | reverse complement strand
AGCGATCGCCAAAAATCCCCCGACCCACTGACAGATGAAGGCAACCAATACCACATTTTGGCTTGCGCTACTGTGGAAAGAGTGTTACAAATTATTGCTCTTATTCCATGTGTCGATTAGTTGGCTACCTTGGCAAAAGCATCCAGCTAGACGAGTTGCTTTATAAACCCCAGCACTCGCTCTATCACCAAAGTTACAATCCTCAAGAATTAAAGTCAGGGGTAGTCTGCGCTGACGGAGTAGGCATTGGCTGGTACGATGACAACGGGAAACCCTTCACCTATCGGAACACCATCCCCCTCTGGAACGATACCAACCTAGAAGAGTTGAGTCAGTACGTCAAGTCTAATTGTGCTGTAGGTTACGTCCGACTGGCTCAAACCGGTGAAACGCAAAATCTGAGTAACTGTCAGCCGTTCCGCAGTGACAAGCTATTATTTGTCCACAATGGTGCGATCGCTAACTTTCAGGAAACCTTGTACAGACCGATAAGAGAAAGCTTATCAGATTCTACCTACCGCCAGATTAAAGGAGTAACGGACTCCGAACACATCTTCGCCCTGCTAATGGATCAGTGGCAGTCATCTCCCAAAATTACCCTGGTGGATGCCTTACGCGCTACCCTAAAAACCTTGACGGACATGGCAACAGAGTATAAAACCAGCTTTAGTGCCAATTTAATTGTCACTGATGGTCATGTGATCGCTGCCAGTCGCTACGCCTACGACAAAGAAGCTCCTTCTCTCTACTGGCATTGTGATAATCACAGCCATCCAACCCAAGTTACAGTTGCCTCCGAACCGTTATCCGACCAAAAATGGCTCCCCTTTACTCCCCAAAGTACGCTATTTTTTCAAGCGAAATCATTGCAACCGCTCACCAGCATCTTGGAAAGCGCCGCTTAGTAGCAACTCCACGGTTACTTCGGACAAAGCAAACTTGATCATACCGACTAACTCACCCCATCGCTGCCTCTGTGATAAAGAAGGAGTCAGCTTCAACTTCTGCGTGTAAAATTCTCCCCAAAACTTAGGGGCTTTGTATTTATTCTTCCTCCAGCGCTTGCGCCAACAGTGAATATCTCCAGGAGTGGGTGGATCTACCCCCAAAATCGGCGGAATATCGGCATAACTGACAAAGGTACTCACGCCTTTACCGACAACGTGGATCACATATCGCCAGCAGTCGATGCGATAAATCTCCTGGGGTTTCAGGTTGAGGAGGAGAGCGATCGCTTCTATCGTGACGAAACGCGCTAAAGGATGAACCGCCTTTGCCGTAGACAGTAATATTGATATCATGGTAGATACTTCCCACGTTGTGGGATTTGTTTGCAATTAGCGATCGCTTGAGTTTGCTAGACGTGGGCGATCGCTTTTAATATGGGTCATTAAAATAAAATTAGTCGAAATTTCATCCTCATGTCAAGAGGCGAACGGGTCAGATTGCGGATAAAGGAGTTTGCCGCCAAAGAGAACTGGACGCTGACGGAAGTGGCTGAGCGTTCAGGAGTCCCTTATAGCACTGTCAAAACCTATGCCCGTTCTCCTGGAATGACAATGGCTGACCTTGGTGCATTATTAAAATTGGCACGAACCTTTGATGTGATGATTGAAGACTTGCTTGAGGTTGTCGAGGAATGAGTGTAGGTTGAAGGTTGAAGGTTGAAGGTTGAAGGTTGAAGGTTGAAGGTTAGGGATTTTCGGGGTGGGAGTGGGAAGCGCAGCTAAGAGTTCTAATCTCCTGATGGAAGTCCTACCAACATACAGCCTCCACGAGATTCCACCACCTTATCGGGTGCGATCGCATGTTTGACCGATATCCCACCTTTATCTTTATCGTAGGTAACAATTAGCGACTGCTGAAAATCCTTGGGTTCATAATCTACCTTTTGGCACTGTTCATTTTCACAAGGCTGCTCTTTGCGCTGTACTAGAGGTAAGTCCGTATAAAGCGGAGTAGAGCCCTCTTGCCCAGGTTGCTTAATATCAACGGATAGAACCATCTTTTTCTCATCCAGATTGATATTAATTCCGTTTTCCACACGCTCCGCAAATCCGTGAGCTCTCAGGTGATACCAATACTGTTGGGAAGTATCGTTTTGAGCTGTATCCGCAGCATGGCATTCTACAAAAAATCTCGGCATTCCCGTAGCGGTGGCGGAAGAACTCATTAAAGTCACGAATACCAAGCTGCTAGCCGTCCATTTAACGGTTTGTAAAACATTCACGCTCAACACTTCATCTTCTTATATCTGACTTTTCACGGCATCTAACAGGCTTAGTCCAAAAAAGTTAGCTAATCTTCCCCCTTTTCCCTTTTCCCTTTTCCCTTTTCCCTATCCGAAGGGATTGACTAAGGCGATAGGCGTTGAATCGTCCAAGTCCCATTTTCTTCTCGTTGATAGAGTAAGCGATCGTGTAACCGACTCGGACGCCCCTGCCAAAACTCAATCATATCTGGGATAACCCGGAACCCTCCCCAATGAGGTGGACGCGGCACCTCCTTATTTTCGTATTCCTCCTTCAGTTGCTGCAACCGTTGCTCTAGCACCTCGCGACTTTCAATGGCTTGACTTTGATTGGATACCCAAGCCCCCAATTGAGAACCTTTGGGACGACTGCGAAAATAGGCCTCCGTCTCAGCATATGAAACCTTCTCCACACGCCCTTCAATACGCACCTGCCGTTCTAACTCAGCCCACCAAAAAATGATCGCTCCCCAAGGATTCTCTCTCAACTGCTGCCCCTTTTGGCTTTCGTAGTTGGTATAAAAGACAAAGCCTCGTTCATCGTAGTCCTTGAGCAACACCATCCGAGCAGAAGGCTTACCATCCAAAGTAGCAGTAGCAATGGTCATCGCATTCGGTTCTGGTAACCTAGCTGCCAATGCTTGGTCAAACCAGAGTTTAAACTGCTCCAAGGGATTAGGGTTCACATCCGTTTCACTCAACCCTTGGAAGGTGTATTCCTTGCGTAAATTCGCTACGCTTGTGTCCATCTTTCGTTGCGTCTATTTGTCCGTCTCGTTTTGTCAACTCAGCTTTTAAAATTCTGCCTCAATGAGCCGCTACCGCAAAATATTTTCAATGCACGGTTGGACTTACTGGCAACGCCTCCTGTTTTTTGGGCTTGCAGGTCCGCTATTGGCGCTCAATCTCTGGATTTTGTCCCAAGCCTTTCGCTATTTCGAGCATCTGATTACGCTGCTATCCATTTCAGCAATTCTCGCCTTTCTGCTCAACTACCCCGTGCGATTCATCGAGCGGTTTTACCGAAGTCGGTCTCAGGCGGTAATCGTTGTTTTACTGTTAACCTTGGCCCTGTTGGTCATTCTCGGAATCACGCTAGTGCCAATTGTGATTGACCAGTCTACCCAACTGTTAAACAATATCCCAACTTGGTTAGAAACCAGTAGTGAGAATCTGGAAAGGTTTGATGCTTGGGCAAGGGCGCGTCGCTTGCCAATTGACCTCAACAGCTTTACCACTCGCCTCAATACTCGGATTGAAAGCCAGGTGCAAGTGCTGGCTACTCAGGTTGTCGGATTTGCCCTAGGCACCTTATCGGGACTCCTCAATACCATCTTGGTCATCGTCTTGGCGTTTTATATGTTGCTGTATGGCGCAAGCCTTTGGCAAAGTCTCGTCAAATTACTTCCTCCTCAACTTGGGATACCTTTTAGTGAATCCTTACGGCTGAATTTTCAGAATTTTTTTATCAGCCAAATCCTCTTGGCATTGTTTATCGTCGCCACGCTGACTCCTATATTTTTGGTCTTAAAGGTTCCTTTTGCCCTGTTGTTTGCCCTGCTGATTGGCGTCGCTGAGTTGATTCCGTTTATCGGTGCCACCTTGGGTATTGGGTTGGTGACAATTTTAGTCAT
>JBFLZA010000780.1:0-3890 GCA_040756535.1 Cyanobacteriota bacterium | reverse complement strand
CCAACTTTTGCTCTCCAACCGTCTGTAATCCTAATAAATCGTTGAATGCGTTGAGAGAGGCAGGTGGCATTTGACCAGCTAAAAGCCTATCTATAAATGCTTTTGAGCATTTTCGGAGATGTCTATTGGCTACGATCTCCCCCGTAGCGGTCTCCAGTTTTCCCAGTGCAGGCTCAATCTGAGTCCGGAGGGCATCGAAGATCTCATCATTGGTGTCAAGTCCGAGTTCACTGAGAACTTGTACGGGGTCGATATCTGCACTACCAGAAATCTCAGATATCAACTGCCCAGTTTTTCTCAGAAGTGCCTCACCCTTGACCTTGCGGTAGGTCAGGTCTTCAGCAGCAAGCTCGATAGTTGCCAACTGTGCCCCTGACTTCTGACCTTTACGAGCATGAAGCCGAACCTTCACCTCTTGGTCACTGGCTGCTAGCTGCTGCGATTTCTGATCTGAAGTCTTCAGTGCTTCAGCTTTCTTCTTGGTCAGGGCTGTACTCTCTTTCTTTTTGCGTCCACCACGTTTCTTGGGCTGTGGCTCCTCTTCCAGCATCGGCGGCTCTTGCGCTTGCTCAATCGGGGGTTCTGTTGCTTCGGTCAATCGGCGGACACTGGACTCAGCTTCTAAGTCGCGTTCAATCGCTTCAATCACGGGCCCGTGTTCACTCGGTATCAGCTCCCAAGCAAAAACAATGTCACCTAAGCGTGACGCCATTCGCTCTTGCAGTTGAGGGACGCTTAAGTCAAGACTATCAGCGGTTTCTTGCCAATCTAAGTCAGGGGTAGTATTGAGGGCGTCAGCGATTTCTTGAGTTAGGTTTTTCTTAGAACGTGTCATTTGATTTCTCCTTGATTTGTTGATGTTTGCAATTAAGCGGCAATGTTTCCGATTTCATCTAGCCAGGATTCAAAGCTGAAGTATTTCTCCTGAATCTCTGGTAAGGCAAGTGTTTGAGCGATTATTGGCAGATAGTTACACCCGTTTAAATCGGCTCGAATTTGGGTCATCAAATAGGACAGCCTGACGATGCAATAGAACTGATACTGGTCTAATGAATAGCCAGAAAGGTAGTTACCTTTCACGTCCTTGGGAATTCGTTGGCGGTAGGACTTGACCACCCTCAATAGAACTTCCCATTTTGCGATCGTGTTTTTGTCAGCTCCTAGTAACCCTTGAGATTGCAAGTATCTGGCGATGGCGCGACGTGACCATCGATTGCGAGTAGGAGGCTTGGCGATCGCCGTCTCCAGAATAATGTTTATCCGTGTGGCAATATTTATCACATTTCACCTCTCAGTCAGCACTCCCTCAGCTACCAGTCACCCGACATACATTTGGCTATTTGGGTGTGTGGTGGGTTGGTGCTGTTATCTGTTATACTAGAAGCCGCAATACACCCTTGCCAAGGTAGTATTGCAAAAAACAAAACTTAAGACATTCCTTAAAGTCCAGGGCTACCTTGTAGGCTGTATTGCAGCCTGTTAAACTTGGGAGCATGGGAAAGAAGGGAAAAAAATCTGTAGGCGGTGAAGGCGAAATCTGGGACGAGCCAAAGTCCGAGACAGTATCGCTTCGCATTACTCCGACAGCAAAAAAGCACTTGGCAGAACAAGCCAAGCAGCTAAACATATCGCAGTCTGAGCTAGTGGAGCGCTACGCAAGAGGGGTAGCTACGCCTCCCCCCGTATCTGGGAAAGACAAAGAGTTTCTCCTCGGTTTGCAACACAACCCTAGCTTCTCTACCGTTATGGAGTCGCTTCCCCGATTCTCCATAAAACAAATCATTCAGCTTGGCATCGCCTGCTTCCAATACCTAATGAATCATTTCGGGGAAAACGCGGACGATTTATTTGAAGAAAAGGACTTAGAAACCTTTGCAGGAGAATCTCGCATTCCACACGAACGGCTTTTAGAAATTCGTGACGGTGATATGCCAACTCCTGATGAAATCACAAAGCTAGCTAGAGCCTTCAAAGTCCGACCCGCTCAAATAAAACAACACTTTGAAGAACGCAAGGAGAAACAAGGAAATGGGTGCTGAAGCGGAGATAGAGCTAAACCTCTATCTACAACACTGCGATAGGTTGGAGTTTCCAGACCAAAAAATTCTTGTGCTTAACGCAAGTCAAGAGGTTGTGGGAGAAGGATTATGCCGAGCCACAGAAAAAGTTAGCGATTGGTTAGCTTCTGAAGGATGGGAGCGCGTTCTTCTGTTCTATCCAGGCTGCAACGGAGAACCTTACGAATTTGATGGTTCTTTTGCTCACCAGGCTCTGACAACAGCTTCAGCATCTCCAAATCAATCGGATTCTTCAAATTTTCAGGCAACAATGCCAGTTGGTCTTTCGGTTGATAGCCCTGAAATACCGCTAGTTATTCCTGAGTTAGGGCTTGATTTCAATGGCATCTGGTTTAATGCTCATCCTATCTTGTTTTACGCTTTTGAAGATGGGCAGATTACCTTGGCCAATATTAAAGCTCAAGAAGCTCAACAAAAAACTCTCCAACAACTTCAGCGAAATACAGGTCACTCGCTCAATTTCTCTGAAGAATACGAGCGGCGAGTTGAACGGGTTTGGGGCGGTGAGCGCCTCCGGGAATACGAAAACTCCGGGATGAGATTTTACCGTGACCCGGAGACTGGATTTTACCGCCGCAAGCAGATGCAGTTTGTCTCCAACGCGGGGCGAATTAATTTCGGAGGAGTGGAGTGCTGGTACTCCCACACAACCCATGCTGTGGAGACAGGTCGAATTGCTGCGTGAACTCAATAGTGCTAGGCGATGCCCAGCGCTCCACTAAAACAAAAGGGGGATGGAGCGATCACACGATAATCTAGACCAATCTGAGTAGGAGTTATGTATGCCAACATCTGGAAAGCTGGAGCTGACGATAAAAATTAATGAAATGCCAGCCGATGTGGAAACTGTAGAGAACGGGTGGAAACAGTTTGACTTGGACTGTGATGGTCAACTTGTCAGAGTCACAGTTAAACCCAAAGTGTTTAAGAAACTAGAGCAGGCCCAAGAAAATTACCCGATGTGGGTCGCTGCGATCGCAGGCAAAATGGGTGAGCCGATTGAGGGAGGATTTGTGCTTGACCAACCCAACATTCAAACTTTTGAGCGCAAGCCCAAAGAACCTAAGCCAGAGACAGCAACCGTGTAGCGCCATCAGTGGTATCCAAAGGGAGAACTATTTCCGGAAATAGTTCTCCCCCCTATACATCGGCTTGATGTATTCAATTAATTGACTGCCAAGTTAATTGAATATTCAGTCAGTTTAATATCTTTTCCTGAATGAGCGAACAGGCGTATCATGTGGGCAGTATGTAGCCGAACATTAGGAGAAGCCAGCATGAAACCACTGAAAATTCCAAAAAATAGCTTTTTATTCGAGGTAACGCATGATTTCTATATTTGCTATATCAAAATCCCCCAATCCTGCTTGGCGGGATAGGACGTATTCAATATTTTTCAGGCAAAAGCCCCCAGCACTCAATGTGCTGAGGGCTTTTTGCGTCTCACGGTCATATTTTGGACAAAAAAAGGGCTAGCCATCAGCATGATTGCTCGTTGAAGCCGAGTGATTGTGTTGCTCAGTTGCTCACTACACCACGAATTACACCTCCAACCGATTGAGTACCACCTCAATCACAACCAGCGACAACCAACCGCTGAGAATTTTTCAAAATACAACTTTCAGTGTAGTGCAGGCGCACAATTAAATTCGACTAAATCTGAGCAGAGCGCATATGGCTAGCGGATTCCAGTAAATTTTTGGATTCGTAGTCATGCCTGAAATTTTATCACAATCTTCTCAAAACTCTCCTCTCAACTGTAGGATTCATTCCAGCTCACTGGAGACTTCACCCTGCCCCCACTGCGGCAGC
>JBFLZA010000779.1:0-3897 GCA_040756535.1 Cyanobacteriota bacterium | reverse complement strand
TAGTGTTCCTCGTAGAAGAGTTTTGCTACGAGAAGGACTATAGAATACTTGCAGTTTGGCTTCAAGAAAGCACTTTTTCGTAAGGTAGGTACGTTTTGGTTGCAAATGTGAACCCGCAAAAGAAACAGAACGCGAAAAATTTCTCCGAAACTTCAACCGATTTAATTTCCATGTTTGAGGATTGTATAGGATGCAAGTGGACGCTCCACATCCTCATGCAAATTCGTAATGGAGTGAACCGTCCGGGAGCATTAGTGAAAACTAAGAATGGCTTGACAACAAAAGTGCTAAACGAACGCCTGACGAAGATGATTCAGTTTAGAATTCTTGAAAAATTGAGCTATCCTGAAGTTCCGCCTCGCGTTGAATACCACTTGACTTCCTTTGGTCAAGAATTTGTTGAGATTCTCGATCGTATCGAAGCCCTGCGTAGCACAAGATCGGAAACAAGCTGTGAGGGAAATCGTTGAACAGAAAACTTGCCCTAATCCCTATGTTGGAACGTGGGAAGCTTCCTTTTGAATGAGTGGGTAGAGAGTAGGTCTAACGGCAAGGAAGAGAGCGCCCTTATCCACCAAATATTTCTGATGGGAAAATGCGATCGCATGTCCTTTGCGATTCTCAAAGATTGTTGAACATTGCCTACTCTACAAAACTTTCTCTACGCTGATAATTGAGAAACAAACCTTTGTCTGAATCAGGTATGGAAGAACTGGCTCCTCAAAGCGCGAAGTCTTGGCTACTACCAGAGTTTGACAACATGGAGTTGTTTCGGGCAAAAGCTATACACCATACCTACGCCCGTCATTTTCATAAAAGTTATTCGATAGGAATCATTGAGGCTGGGGTTGGTGGCAACCAATATCGAGGTTCCACGTACTTGGCTCCTCCATGTAGCATCATCTTCATGGAGCCAGAAGAAGCTCATACAGGCTACTCGGCTGAAGATTTACCGCTGACTTACCGTATGCTCTATCCCAGCGCCGATTTAATGCAGCAACTCGCTTCAGACTTAGGGGCTAATGGCTTACCCTACTTTAGAGAACCTGTTGTTCACGACGAGAATCTAGCCAGGAAAATTCATCATCTCCATTGGGTTCTGGAACAGTCTCAAGATAGCTTGGAACGGCAATCTCTGTTCGTAGAGGTTCTATCGGCAGCGATCACTCGTTATGCACAAAGCAAAGTTCAATCAGTTCGCATTGGCAAAGAACAACGCATTGTCAGTTTAATCGAAGAGTATCTGCAAGATAATTTTAACTCTAATATTTCCTTAGAGCAACTTGTGGAATTAACAAACCTGAATCGCTCCTATTTAATTCGTCTATTTCGCAATGCCATAGGACTGCCGCCCTACGGCTACCTAACTCAGATTCGTATAGAGAAAGCCAAGCAGTTGTTAGCACAAGGACAATCTGTTTCTGATGTTGCGATCGCTGTTGGCATGTCAGACCAAAGCCATTTGACTCGACACTTCAAGCGAATTGTAGGGATTACTCCAGGTCGCTACCGCAGAATGTCAACATCGTTCAAGACAGAGCAAGCCCAGCCCTAGATACTGGAAGCACAACCATACGGTTAGCCCTTTCAGATGAATCTGGAGCTAAGAAATGAATAGAGAAGAAAACATTTCTACAGAGCAAAAACGATACCACCTTGCTCAAATCAATATTTCCAGAATGCTTGCTCCAATAACCGACCCGTTGATGGCTGATTTTGTAGCTCAACTGCAAATTATCAATGCCATTGCAGATGCCAGTCCTGGATTTGTGTGGCGGCTGCAAAGTGAAGATAATGGCAATGCAACTAGCATTCGTGCGTATGAGGATGAGCGAATTTTGGTCAATTTCTCAGTATGGGAGTCGATTGAAGCACTCTCTCATTATGTTTATTCCAGTCAACATGGAGCAGTGATGCGCTCTCGCCGTCGTTGGTTCGAGAAATCCGATCAACCAAACTTAGCTCTCTGGTGGATTGAAGCTGGACACATTCCAACAATCGAGGAAGCGAAGGAGCGATTGGAACACTTGCGTGATTGCGGTTCAACTTCGTATGCGTTTTCATTTGCCAAACCGTTCTCACCTCCATGCCAAGCTCTAGTGATTTGACTGCGGAAGAGCGATTGTCCTTACCCACCAAAGATTTCTGACAGAGCGATCACTATCTCTTATCCGATCGCAAAGCTCGCTAGCCCGTAGAGTCGGTTGCACCCTCTAGGTACGGCGCTTCCACCACGGCGCATGTGGCGTAAGGAGCAACCAATCAAACATCTATAAACACCACCTCAGTACTATCTTGAGGTGCGAGTGATTCCAACTGACTAGTTCATGGAGACTCAATAGAAAAAGACCATTTGTAGGACTTCGTCTCACCCTCTTTTGTCTGGAAACGGATTTCCGCGTGATGGGGTTCAGGTTCTAAACTGTCCAGGTGTTATGCCAAGAATCTGCTTAAATGCCGTTGTCATATGGCTTTGACTGGAAAATCCAAGTTGGTAGGCAATATCAGCTAGGGTCAGCTTTCCCTGCTGGACGAGTTCTTGCGCTTTTGTGACACGACGATGGAGAACATAGTGACGAGGAGTTTGCCCTAGCGTGTTCCGAAACGCCCGCAGAAAATGATACTGACTGAGTTCAAGGAGATTTGCTAATTCCTTAACAGACAGCGATCGCTCCAAGTTGGCATCGATATACTCAATAATTTTACCCACTTGAGCAGGGGTGAGCTTTTCCCGGTTGAAGCGATCGGGTGGTGAAAACAGGTTTGAGTAATGCCGGATCAGATGAACGCCTAAGACTTGGGCGAGAGAATTGGTCTCCAACGGTAGCGGTTTGTCAGTCCTTGAAAAGAGGTCAACCGCACTTGCGATTAAACGCTGAACCTGGTCATCGTGAATCAATTCTCCCTCGATTAACTCAAAGCGATTGGGATTAGCGTCAAATGCCTCGGCAGCCAGCATATTCAGAAATTCTGGGGTGAAATAGATATGGGCAAAGCGGGTTTTCCCTTCAGACTGCCAATCACTAACGCTTTGGGCGGGAAGAATGGCGAAGCGCCCTGGAATCACCCCTGGTTTCTTTTTATCCAACCGATTGACTCGTTGACCTAACAACTGCAAGGAAATGGTGTGGTTTGCGGGTTGCTCGGCACGACTGAACTCCAAAATATGATTGCGCCAAATGGCTACCTGAATGAGGTCAACCTTGGCATCACCAGCAGCCAATTCGAGCGCAGCATATGGACGATCGTAAACCAACTCACACATAGTGAGGAGTGGTTCTGTAGAGCGCTCGCCACCGGAGTGTTGCTCGACACCGTTCATTTGTTCCACTGGCTTTTGCGGTTCTAAATCCGATCTCATCGTTCAGGCAAAGCACTTAGCGAAGTGAACTTAACCATGCCACATTGCTCTGGAACCAATCTTCTTAGTTTTTGCAAAAATTTGCAAACATCGGCTTGTTAGGATGATCGCAATCTGATGTAAATCTACTGCAAAACTTGAAAGACCTGATGCTGCCTACATCTCTACATTGGTTTCAGAAGCGAAATTTACGAGTATTTCGGCTCTGGAGGAAGCATGATGAAGGCATATGTTATTAACCAATTTGGAAGCCCAACCATTTTTCAACCTATTGATATTGCCAAGCCAGAAGTTCAGCCAGGTCATGTACTCATTCGCGTGGCGGCGACAAGTGTCAACCCGGTTGATTACAAGATTCGGAGTGGTGCTGTTGCAGAGATTGCTCCTGAGTTTCCGGCTGTCCTTCATGGCGATGTGGCTGGCGTTGTGGAAGCGGTTGGTGAGAATGTTAGCCAGTTCAAACCTGGTGATGAAGTGTATGCCTGTGCTGGTGGTGTCAAGGGGTTAGGTGGAGCCTTAGCCGAGTATATGCTGGC
>JBFLZA010000778.1:0-3903 GCA_040756535.1 Cyanobacteriota bacterium | reverse complement strand
GATACACAGCCGCTTAACTGTAGGAAATATGATTTGTGTCACTATTGATGCAAACCCGTGTTTTTAGTTTAAGCCGTATGTACTGAAAGATTGAGACAAGCTTGCTCCACCCAACGCGATCGCATTTTATCCGAAAGCGACAAAGCCATTCTAAAGCTAGGGTGTGTCTGCTCTCGTCTATTTTTAACGAGCCGCTCCCGAAGAGAGTTCCAAGGAAACAGATAAAGAGATAGGCGGAGATTTTCGCTTCCACGACCGTTTGTAGACAGGCTCTAGATCTAGATTGTTCCTGAAACTTAAGAAGGAAAGAAAGATTTTTAGTTCCCTCTTGCTCAGAATAGCGGGGATACACTTAAGGCTTAACCGTAACAGGCGTACCCATTTTTACCTGATCGTATAAGGCCATGACATCTTGATTCCGCATCCGGACGCAACCGTGGGAAACGGCTTGTCCCACCAACTCTTCAGCAGGGGTGCCATGAAAGCCAATAGAGTTGACCCCATCCGTCCAAAAACCGATCCACCTTGCTCCTAAGGGATTTTTCGGGCCCTCCAAGATGACTTCACCCGTCCAGGGATGCTCCCAAACTGGACTGGGTTCCATATCCATCACTTTGTAGTTACCTGTAGGAGTTTCCCATCCCGCTTTGCCCACAGCAATGGGGTAACTCACCTCCAACTTCCTATTTTGATAGAGATAGACACGGCGATCGCTCAACTTAATTACCAAATGCACCCCGTTAGATAGAGTTTTTGGGTCTATCGCCTCAGCGGAACGATCAACCGATGAGGCTTTGAAAGGAGACCATCCTAGCTTCTCAAACGGCCAGAAGCGCTGAGATTGGCCCTGGCTAGTTCTCGCCCTGCTTTGCGGAGCGATGGGGGTCGTTGATTGCTGATGATGAATGATTATGAGAATTATTGCACTCAAGCAAAGCAACATCAAGCCTTTGAATTTAAATTTATCGCTCAGCATTTCTATTCTTTTTTCACAGAAAAATATTCAGACAAACCAGAGTCTCCCTCTCCAAAACCATCAAATTTTTCAAGACTTTATTGATTGGTTCCGGATGGTTTACTCAGGGAATCGTATTAATACAACTAGACTGGCTTAATTTTAGTCTATAAAGACTTTCTCAAATATTTTTTTACAGAGAAAGTCTTGCCAACCCAGCATGTCGTTGTTAGGTTGGTATCTGATTCTTCGTGAATTTTAAAAGTGAGGAGAACGTGCGGCTTCAGACAAGTAAAGCATTAACACTTATGATGCTGCCAGTATTAATTTCGGCAGTATCCGTTTCTCCAGCAGTTGCTGGTAGTTTGGACAATCTCAAGTCACAACCCTTTTTGCTCAGTCAGGCAACACAGGCAGGGGAACTTGCCGGGGTTATCAACAACATTAGCGGTGAATCCGTAGAGTTTGCACAATTTGGTAGTGCACCGAGAAACATCACAATTCGTCAGCGTGATATCAATCGGCTAGGACTGAGATCTGGGTCGCGGATTGCTGTCAGGCTGAATGCTCAGGGTGTGGCAACTTCAGTGCGGTTGCTAAGACCTATCAGAGCGCTTTGGTAACATCACCAAGTCTCTGGTAATCCATTTAAATGTCCTAAAAATTAGAAATTTCCCCACTAATCTAGTAGGTGTAGTGGGGAATTTTTGTTGCGACTATTGCCAGACATTTTGGGCTGAAGGATGATAATGTTTAATACTATTTTTTGTGTAAAAAATGAAGAATTATAAGAAAAACATATTCGTATATTCTCTTTCAATTAACTAGGTAAAATCTGGAGTTAATAAGCAGAAAAATTGCCTAACGGCAAGAAAAAATTCTCCCTGAAAGCCTTGAAAAGAATGATGCATTTGCTATTTTTCTACAGCTTACAAAGTGATAAGTTATATTCAATTAATGCTCTTATTTGATAAGCCGTTTCGCGTAGACTTTGTACTATAGCTGTTGCCATAAAGGTTAGGACAGATTTAAGGGCCCAAACGACCACTTACCACTAATAAACATAAAAGCCTTCTGCCCTGGAGCCTTCTGCCTTTTGCTATAGCTCGGATCAGGGTAAAAAAAGCGAAAGGCTTGATTTATGTACCTTTCCCCTTTCCCCTTTTCCCTTTCCCCTGTCCTTGCGATAGGCAATTTATCAGCAAGACAGCTTACTACCTACCGAGTTGTCGCCGTGCCTGTTGACGCAAATTATTAGCGTTGGGATGGTCGGGGTCGATTTTGAGAGCTTTTTCCATAGAGGCGATCGCTTCATCAAATTTCCTGAGTTCCCAGAGAGCATTGCCTCGGTTTGCCCAGGCATCCGGCCAATTTGGCTTGGCAGTCGTGGCTTGGTCGAAAGCTTCCAATGCGTCTTGCGGGCGCTTCAATTTCAAGAAGGCTACTCCTTTGTTATTCCAGGCTTCTGCATACTTGGGGTTAATCTGTATCGCTTGGTCGTAGAGTTTGATCTCTTCTTCATACTTGTTTTGCTGGTGGAGAGAGCTCCCTTTACTCCAGAATGCTTCTGCATAGTCAGGTTTAAAGGTAAGGGCTTGATCGCAAGCAGCGATCGCTTCTTGGGGTTGCCCCATAGCGTTCAAGCTGTAACACAGTCCCCAATGGGCTTCTGCCTGATCAGGTTTGAGAGCGATCGCTTTTTCATAAGCGGTAATCGCTTCCTGAAACTTTTCATCTTCCCTGAAGCGATCGGCTTGACTCAGGAGTGCTGCCGCCTGTTTTTCGGGATCGCCAGTTGCCGCAGGACTTGACGCAGGACTTGCCGCAGGACTTACGGCAGAAGTACTTTCACTAGAAGCCGTTTCAGTCGCCGTCTGGGGGGATAGGAGAGACTTGCCGATCAAAAGGGTGGCACCCAAAGCAACAACAGCCGTCCCAATTTGCCAAGGTTTAATGGCAGATTTCTGTCCGGCTCCTGGTAGGGTTGCCGTTGGCACAGAAGCAGGTGAAGATTGGAGAGGCTTAGCTCCGCCTACGGCGACAGTAGGAACTGAACTCTTAGCGGCTGATTCGGGTTCGGGTGAAGCTGGAGAGTTAGGATTGGGCGATACCCCCATCACCGGTAGCGTTTCTTTGGTAGCCGTGGGTGGCACATCGGGAGGATTAGGATTGGGCGGTACCCCCACAACTGGCATCGTCCCTCCAGTAGCCGTAGGCGGGGGCGATTCTGGGTTGGAGATGGCAGGCGAAACGTAAGGCAAGGCCTGAGGGGGCGGTACGGACTCCAACAACTCTTTAGGTAGACTCAGCATTGCCTGCAAGGCATCACCTGCCGTCACATAACGAGCGCGGAAGTCATAGCGCACCATCTTGTCTATAATAGCGACGAATTCCGGACTGGCATTCTGGACGCGATCGTGCCACATCAGTTCACCCGTCTGGGGGTCTTCCGGGAGGAACCTAGGGTGAAGCCCAGTTAGTGCCTGGAGGCCAATGATGCCAACGGCGTAGACATCACTGCTAAACCGGGGATTTCCGCCCAACTGCTCCTTGGGCATATAACCCTGAGTGCCGATGGAAATCGTCAAATTCGTTCTTCCCGTTTTGGGATTGAGTACCTGGGTGCTAACTTGCTTCACTGCACCAAAGTCAATGAGAACGATTCTGCCATCCCTCTGGCGGCGAATCAGGTTGGAGGGTTTGATGTCTCGGTGGATAACGTGCTGCTGATGAACAAATGACAGTACCTGCAAGATGTCTTGCACTAGAGCAATGACTTGAACCTCCGGCCAAGGCTGCCCCGCCTTAAATTCCTCCGTTAGGGGTTCTCCTTCGATTAATTGCTGGGCAAGATAAAATTCCTGATTGTCTTCAAAGTGGGCAAGTAGCCGGGGGATTTGGTCGTGATTGCCCAGATGGTAGAGGACTTGAGCTTCCGTATCGAATAG
>JBFLZA010000777.1:0-3904 GCA_040756535.1 Cyanobacteriota bacterium | reverse complement strand
TTTTCTTTAAAGGCTTCTCTTTTCTGGGGATTCTGCTTGTCCTCTAGACTGTATTTTGCCCAGAGGTAAACGTACTTTTTTTCTTTTAATATCCTCCTCACTTGGGAACTACTTAACTCTATTCCCGAGGCACATCCCAAAAAGTCTGTAATTTCTTGGTATGTCTTGCCATCATTCATCAGCAGTAGCATGAGGATGCGCTCTCGTAAGTGAGGACAATCACTCTCACGCAACGCTTTTTGTAAATTTTCTTTTTGGGTAGGGGTGAGATAATTTGGCGCTGGCATGGCAGTAGATGCTCAGGTTTATCCGATTGCCATTTTATGCAAATTAGCTGCGTAGCAGCTTACTACTTGGGTTTTTGCATAAGTTCCCCTTGCCCAAAGATATATGTAAGCGGACAATATCTTAAATGCTGCGGTTGGAGTGTTAGGGCTATGGGATTGAAACGATTTTTCCTAATTGTGTCTAGCACTGCGCTACTCACCGTGTTGGAATCTTTTTGGTTAAATTTGCCGATGACATTTGCGGTGTCTCCTGTGGTGGCTCAAACGGTAAATGAGCGGAAAACGGAAGCCTACAAACTTGTGGAGCAAGGTCTTCAGCAGATATATGCTGGTCAACCTGAAGCTGCCTTGCCATACTTCCAAGAGGCATTGATCATCTATCGAGAAATCAAAGATCGGAAAAGAGAAGGGCAAGCGCTTGGCAATCTAGGACTTGCTTATTTGCAATTAGGAGAGTACACCACGGCTGCTGAGTACTTTCAGCAGGATTTGACTATTGCAAGTGAAATTAATGACAGAGTGGGTGAGGGACAAGCACTGGGCAATTTAGGGCTTGCTTACTTAAGGCAAGGCGACAATGCCAAAGCAGTTGAGTATTTTCAGCAGAGTTTGGCGATCGCACGCGCCGTAAACGACCGACAAGGGGAAGGTAATGCCCTGGGCAATTTAGGAGCGATTTACGAGGCTCAGGGAGAATATGACAAAGCGATTGATTACTACCAGCAGGTTTTGGCTCTTACGGAGCAAATGAACAACCCCTTGAGTGAGATCAGCGCTTTATTCATTCTAGGGAATGCTTATATTAATCGGGGACAGTACACTCAAGCGATTGAATACTTGCAGCAAGCTCTTGTGATTTCCCGCCAAATCAAAAACCAACGCTTAGAGGGGTACACTTTACAAGGAATTGGAGCTGCTTTCTTGTACTTAGGAGAATACGCCAAGGCAATTGATTACTATCAGCAGAGTTTGGCAATTGCACGCGAAACAAAAGACCAAAGCAGTGAGGGAAACATCTTAAGCTTATTTGGAAATACTTATAATTTTTTGGGCGACTACATTCAAGCAGTTGAGTACTTCGAGCGAAGTTTAGCAATTGCCAGGACTATCAAAAACAGCACAGTAGAGGCAGCGGCTACGGCCGGACTGGGAACTGCTTTTGCATTTTTGGGAAATTACGACACAGCAATTAATTATTTAAAACAGGGTGTGTCGCTTGCCCAAGAAGTAAAAGAACCCAAGCTTGAGGCGACTTCCCTGGGCAATCTGGGACTTGCTTACTTTGAATCGGGAGAATACACCAAGGCAATTGAGTACTTCGAGCAAAGTTTGGTAATTGCCAGGACTATCAAAGACCGGGAAGGGGAAGGGAGAACTTTGGGCAATCTGGGACTTGCTTACTCTTTATTGGGAGAATACTCTAAAGCGATTAAGCATCTTCAACAGGACTTGGAAATCGCACGGGAAATTGGCAATCTGCCAGGGCAAGGGCGTGCTTTGAACAATCTGGGAAATGCTTACTTCAACTCTGGTAATCTCGCAGAAGCCGAAAAATTTCTTCGTCTTGGTATGAAGGCAAGGGAATCTCTACGGGACAAATTAGGCACAAATGATGCTTGGAAAGTGTCCATTTTTGAAGTCCAATTTCGTACCTACCGCCAGTTACAAGAAGTCCTCATTACTCAGAATAAAACTGATGAAGCTCTGGAAATTTCCGAACGAGGAAGGACACAAGCCTTTGTGGAATTATTAAGAAGGAGGTTATCCCCGCTCTCAGAAACAGCACCGCCTATCAAGCCTTTCCAGCTTAATGATATTAAAAAAGTTGCTCAACAGCAAAACGCCACACTCGTTGAATATTCAGTTGTTTCGCCGGACGAACTCTACCTTTGGGTTATCTCGCCCAACGGCAAAGTAACATTTCGTTCCATTGACCTCAAATCACAAGGAGCGACTACAGATAGTTTGCCTCTACAAAAACTCGTTATCGAAACACTTGAATCTTTGGGAGTAGGCGAAGATCGAAACGGTATTTTTGATGTAACTTTTCCTGCCGCCGATCCAGAACTCCAAACCAAATCCTTAAAGCAACTCCATCAACTCCTCATCCAACCGATTGCCGACCTGTTGCCCAGTGACCCAGAAGAGCGTGTTATCTTTATTCCTCATGAAGACCTGTTCCGTGTTCCCTTCCCAGCACTAATGGACTCGGACGGCAAGTACTTAGTCGAAAAGCATACGATTCTCACCGCTCCCTCAATTCAAGTGCTGGAGTTAACCCATAAGCAACGGCAAAATACTGCCCGTTCAGGACAAGGAGCGCTAGTCGTGGGCAATCCCAGCCCCATGCCAGCTGGATTTCAACCCCTCAAAGGGGCAGAACGAGAAGCTCAGAATGTGGCTCAAATGCTAAAAGCCAAACCGCTGATTGGTTCTCAAGCCACCAAGTCTGCTGTTTTGCAGCAGCTACCCAATGCCCGAATCATTCATCTAGCAACCCACGGCACCTTTAACGAACAGCAGCCTTTACTCGGTGGTATCGCACTCGCACAAACAAGTAAAGACACCCAAAATGACGGATTGCTCACTGCTGAAGAAATCTTCAACCTCAAGAGCAAGCTAAGTGCTGAATTATTGGTCTTAAGTGCCTGCAACACCGGACGCGGACGCATTACAGGGGATGGTGTCATCGGTTTATCTCGCTCCTTTATTGCGGCTGGCATCCCCAGCGTTATCGTCTCCCTTTGGGCTGTCCCCGATGCTCCTACCGCTGAGTTGATGAGTGAGTTTTATACCAATCTCTACCAAAAGAAACTCGATAAAGCCCAAGCCTTGCGCCAATCGATGCTCAAAATGATGGAAAAACACCGAGACAACCCCAGAGCTTGGGCGGCTTTTACCTTAATTGGAGAAGCAGAGTAAACATTTGATTAAAGATTATGTCGGTTTGTAGGGGCTCACTTTAGGGATAATTTTTGTATTTCACCCGAAAACCTCATTCAAAACCCGCCCTGCACTGATGAATATTTCATCAAACATCTTCTACAAGAGATTTCATTGGAAATCTGTTATCGGTGGGTAATGGCGGGTTTTGATGACCAGTTATCGGTATATCCACAGGGTTAGTGCCTAAACCCGCCCCTACAGCTAAAATTTTCTTCATCAAAATCCAAAATCGCAATCATGTCTCGCATTTCTCGTCGTCATTTCTTACTAGGCTGACGCTCTAAGTATATGAGCGAGTAATGATGTAGTCTGATTGCAGGGCTACATCTACACCGTTTTGCGGTGCGAGCAGAATTTGGCTATAGTCAATGATCGCAATCCTAGTGCGATCACACCGATAATATCTTAGAGAATCTATCTATCGATGTCACGTAGATAGAAAATTATTTATGAGCGATTTCATTCAAAACTCAACCCTCCGGGCGGTTACGGAAGCAATGCAATTACAGAACAACTCACACAACACCGTCCCAACTCAGAACAGCTTTCGTTCCGCTGCCCAAGCGGGTGAATTTTTGATTACTGCTGAGGTGACACCGCCTAAGGGAGGTAACCCTGCCCACATGATTAAAATGGCACAGTTGCTCCAGGGTCGGGTACATGCCGTAAAT
>JBFLZA010000776.1:0-3906 GCA_040756535.1 Cyanobacteriota bacterium | reverse complement strand
ACAATGTGTATTGCACTCGATTGAGAACCGCTATAGTAAGGGCGGGTTTTGTACGGAGGTTATCGATTTATCCGCCCAGTTAGTCCCTAAACCCGCCCCTACAAAAATTTTGATCAGGTGCAAAATCTCAAGGAAGCAAATCTAATTCAACAACTGTTGACACAATTGACGGAAATCATCGCCTCGATGCTCAAAACTTTGATATTGGTCGAAGCTGGCACAAGCAGGTGAAAGCAAGACAACAGCAGCATTATGCTGTTGTGCAAGTTCCGCCCCTCTGGGTACAGCATTTGCCATGGTTTCGACAATTTCGTAACGCTCATAACCCGATCGCTTCAACCGTTCGGCAAAAGCAGTCGCCGCATCACCGATGAGTAAGACAGCCGCCGCTTTCTTGTGAATGGTGTCAATCCAAGCTGTATCATCACCGTCTTTCGCTTCACCTCCGGCAATCAAAATAGCAGGACTCGCAACTGAAGATAAGCCGACTTGCGCTGCATCGTAGTTAGTCGCCTTACTGTCATTAATAAAGTCAATTCCCTGCCAAGTAATGATGTGTTCGAGGCGATGGGGCACACCGGGAAAGTTAGCGATCGCTTGTTGAATTGCATCCTTCTCAATTCCCGCTAACCGCGCCACTGCAACTGCCATCAGCAAATTTTGATGGTTGTGTTCTCCCACCATCCGTAATGAGTCAATCTTGACAATTTGCTCATCTTGTGCATAAGCCCAATTATCTTTGATGTAGACTCCTTTGGTGCGATCGCCCAACAAATACTCCCTGCCTTTTACGCTTGTCCAACAGGCATCAGGCCAGTGTTGGGTACCCTTTTGGTGCAAGTAAGGGTCATCGCCATTCAAGACTTGTAATTGAGAGCGTTTTAGAAGTTGCGCTTTGATGTTGTAGTAATTTTCTAACGTCTTGTGACGGCCGAGGTGGTCGGGGGTAAAGGTCGTCCACACGCCTATTTTAGGTGCAAGGTCGCGTGAAGATTCAATTTGGTAACTACTGATTTCTGCTATTACCCAATCTGGGGTTGCAGGTTGCAGGTTAGCAGGTTGAAGGTTATCTTCTGAACGTTCAACCTTCAAACTTTTCAACGCGAGTTCACAAGCAGCATAGCCGATGTTACCGCAGGCGGGGGCATTGAAGCCAGCCGTTTGAAAAATAGCAGCAATCAGGGAAGTGGTGGTGGTTTTGCCATTCGTACCTGTGATCCCTACCCAAGGACAAGATTGGAGATGACGCCAAGCGAGTTCCATTTCTCCAATCGTGTCAATTCCTTTGTTTCTCGCTTCAACTAATACCGGAATATCCCAAGGAACGCCGGGACTAACGATAATTAGCTGGGGTAAGTCTGAGTCATTAAAGGTTGGGGAATGACCCAATTTAACGGTAATTCCCTCGGCTGCGAGGGATTGCTGTTGTTGTTGCAGAGATTCGGAGGAGTTGCGATCGCTAAGTGTTACCTCCCATCCTTGTTGCTTGAGAAGCCGTGCGGCTGCGATTCCGGAGCGTCCCAGACCAATTACCTGAGCGTTGGGCATAAATCAAATCGTAGAATTCCCTGGTTTAGCATAGCTAGACTTACCCCATCCGTCTAGATTTGGATGGGGAATATGAAGTTGATTGGCTAACTTTTCACAATCAGTCCAAAATCCGCCAGAACCCGTGCATGATTACGCAGTAAACCGATTAGATTTAAGCGATTTCTCCGGATATCCAGGTTTTCGTCCATGACCATCACGCCTTTTTCCTTATCATCAAAAAATATGCTGACAATTGGGGCGATTTTTGCCAAGGCTTTGACCAATTGTTGATAATTGCGCTGTTCTTGCGCGGCTTGCGTTTGTGGGACTAACTCCACTAAGGCATCGTAGAATGCTGGCTCAGATGATTTTTCAAATAACTCAGGATTGACTACAGCCGTAGGTTCGAGTTGTTGCGTATCCAAATCCCCTTGTTTAGCAAGTCGAGCAGAACGGTTAACCGTTTCGTAGATTTCATTCAGCTTACCGTTGTTGCGGATTTCTTGGAGGAACAAAGCGCGATCGCGAACATCCAATAAGTCCTTTAATGCCCGTTGTGTGTACTCAGGGTCATTCTCTCCTAATACCGCATTGACCAAATCATAATCAATTCCTCGTTCCTCTTGTAGCAGTGTACGGATGCGTTGGATGAAAAACTCTTCCAAAAAGGCAACGGGTGATTCTTTATCGGCATGAGCGGCAACAAAATCTGCCGCATTCTGCTCGATCAACTGTTGTAAATTAATCGGCAAATCGGCGTCCCAGGTAATATTAATCACCGCATTCGCCGCACGGCGCAACGCAAAGGGGTCAGATGAACCCGTTGGCAGCATCCCCAATCCGCAGATACTGACTAATGTATCCAAACGGTCAGCCAATCCCACCACTTGACCCGTTAAGGTTTGCGGTAACTTGTCACTCGCTCCTCTAGGTAAATAATGCTCAAAAATTGCCGTTGCTACTGCTTCAGATTCTCCACTGGCAATAGCATATTTTTGCCCCATTACGCCTTGTAATTCGGGGAATTCGTAAACCATTTGGGTCACGAGGTCTGCTTTACAAAGGAGTGCTGCCCGGAGAATATCTGCTCGTTGTGTTTCTGTAACTTGGAGTTGATCGGAAAGTTGAGCGGCAATTTTCTCAATTCGCCCCACCTTCTGGCGAACTGAACCCAATTCATCTTGAAAGGTGACTTTCTCCAATTTGGGTAAGTAGCTTTCTAAAGGTGAAGCTAAGTCTGTTTTGTAGAAAAACTGACCATCCGCTAAACGTGCTTTAATCACCCGTTCGTTTCCTGCCGCAATAATCTCAGTTTTAGTGGGGTTACCGTTAGAAACGGTGATAAAATAGGGCAAGAGTTCTGTGGCTTGTTCGGTTTTGAAAACGGGGAAGTAGCGTTGGTGAGTTACCATTACCGTAGTGACGACTTCGGGTGGCAAAATGAGGAATTCTGAGTCAAATTTACCGACAACGGCTGTCGGCCATTCTACTAAGTTGATGACTTCTTCTAATAAACCCTCGTACATGGGGGTATAACCGCCCAATTTTTGAACCTCTGCCTTGACTTGTTCTTCAATTTTGCCCCGACGTTCGTTGGGTTGGGCCATGACATAGACAGAGTGCAGGCGCTGGACGTAATCAGTGGCTTGGGCAATTTCGATCGCTTCTGGGTGTAAGATGCGGTGTCCGTAGGAAATGCGATCGCTTTTTAATCTCTCAGAACCATTTTCCATTTCTATTGGCAGCACCTCCCCATCCAACAAGGTTACCAACCAGCGAATGGGTCGGGGAAATCTCAAATCTCCATCTCCCCAGCGCATAAACCGTCTACCTTCTAAGCCAAAAATCCACTGAGGAATGAGTTCGGTCAAAATTTCTGTAGCGGGACGACCGGCAATTTTCTTGACAACGAAGACAAATTCCCCTTTGTCAGTATCCCTAACTTCTAAAGCGTCTAGTTCTACCCCTTGCTTTCGAGCAAAGCCTTCTGCTGCTGGCGTGGGTTTGCCATCCTTAAACGCTGCCTTAGCGGGTGGGCCTTTAACTTCTTCTTCGCGATCGGGTTGTTTGTCTAGGAGTCCTTGAATCAGCACGCCTAAGCGTCGGGGTGTTCCGTAGAACTCAATCCCCTCAGTGGTGAGAAATTGCTCATTGAGGGACTGGGGGATACGTGACTGCCATTGTGCGATCGCACTATCGATAAAATCTGCGGGTAGTTCTTCTGTACCGACTTCGAGTAAAAAGTTAGACATAGGTATTGCTCAGAGGCTGGATAGACAGGATAATCCCACCCATTTTAAACCTACACAAAATCTTGATCGGCAAGGAGTTGCTATCATGCCACCCCAGTAGCTACGGTGACTCTCAATATTCACC
>JBFLZA010000775.1:0-3906 GCA_040756535.1 Cyanobacteriota bacterium | reverse complement strand
ACAGGTAACGGTTGAGGAAGCGAACGCCCTTACCAATGTTTTTCGGGTCGCGAATGGTCGGAGAGTAGTCGTAGAAGGGCTGAAAATCGAGTTCGAGAACGTCGCCCTCTGTAGGATGGTGGTGGTTCACGAAGCGATCGCGCAGATCCAGCAGTTCTTCTACCGAGATCGGCTCAACCGTTAAGTCTTCAAAAATTCGGTAAACGTCTTGAGAAGCAATCTTCGGTCGGATGATTAAGTAGAGGCTTTCACCCTCCAACATAATTTCCTGGGTATAGTACACCAGCTGTCCCAGATGGGAAGTTTGATAAAAATAGTCCGGTTTTTTGTGGCTGGTGCAGTATTCACTAAAAGCAGAAAGAATATCGTTTCGCAGTAAATATTTTTTGTCCGAGGCGCGTAGCTGGCTGGCGAACTGTCTTAGGTCGCTTTTTTCGTCACTGTCAAGAACGTCCTGGATCAGATGAATCATTGCAACTCCCAATGAGCAATTTCAACACTACTAACAACAATCTACAAATTGCTGTCCAGAAGACTTATTCCCTTCGGTAGATAGACGCACATAAATCAGGGCAACGATTACAGGGTGTAGAGTTGCCCATATTTGCGTCGAATATAACGAATAAATGGCTCTATGCATAAAGCTTCGCCGGTAACGCCCCTGATGAGTTCGGTTGCCGTGTACTTGCAACCGTGTTGATAGATTTTATCTTTCAACCAATTATGTAGTGTAATACAGTCTCCTTGTTCTATTTCAGTTAAGATTTCTGAATGGTCTCGGAGAGCTGCTTCAAAAAACTGTGCGCTTAATAAATTACCGAGGGTATAGCCTTGGAACATTCCTCCTATCTGACCGGTATACCAGTGAACATCCTGTAATACACCGTTCGTATCGTCTGGTGGAACAATTCCCAAATCGGAGCGATAGCGTTCGTTCCAAGCTTCGGGAAGGTCTTTGACTTCTAAGCTGCCTTCTAGCATTTGCAGTTCTAAGTCGAAGCGAATCATGACGTGGAGGTTGTAGGTGACTTCATCAGCATCGGTGCGGATGAGTGATTTACCAACTCTATTAATAGCTCGATAAAAGGTATCGAGCGAAACATTGCTAAGTTGTAACCCAAACGCGGCTTGTAGCTGAGGGTAATAGTATTTCCAGAAACCCCGACTCCGCCCAACCATGTTTTCCCAGAGTCGCGATTGGCTCTCATGGACGCCGGACGAGGTACCGGCGGCAAGGGGCGTACCTTCATAATCCCGGTTGATTCCCTGTTCATACAAAGCATGACCCATTTCGTGAATGGTGCTAAATAAGGCCTGCCCTAAGTCGTTCTCATAAACACGGGTCGTAATTCGCACATCACCAATGGAGAAATTAGTCATAAAGGGATGGTGCGTTTTGTCTTGACGCCCTCGTTGGAAGTCATAACCGATTTGGTCAAGTAGCTTAAGGGTGAATTCCAGTTGCTTGGCTTCAGGATAGAATTGGCGCAAACAACTATCATCAATGGGGGGTTGGGAGGTAATGGCTTCGACTATGGGTACGAGTTGCCTTCGCAAATCGGCAAAAAGCGATCGCAAAAACGAAGCCTTCATCCCGTAGTCAGCAAAGGCGATTAACGGGTCACCAATATGCTCATAACCGGGAAAAAAGCCTGCCAGTTCGCGGCTCAAGTCCAGCATTTTTTCTAGGTAAGGTCGCACTGTGGCAAAGCTGTCTGTAGGTCGTGCAACTACCCAAGCTTCGTAAGTTTGCGTGCGATGCATGGAAAGTTTTGCCATAAAATTGGCTGGCACTCGTACCGCCATTTCATAATTTCGCCTAGTCACGCGGATGAGACTGGCGTCGTCGGATTCGTAGGGCAAACTTTCTTCGTAAGGGCGTAAATCTTCGATCAGCTGACCGACAGCCGGCTCGGTAAATTTACTATGGGAGATTTGTTGCAGGGTAGCCAGTTGGCGTCCACGAGCTGCTGCGCCTCCAGGAGGCATATAGGTCGCCTGATCCCAGTATAAAAGGGATGCCGCTGCTTCGATATCATTAATTTCTGCTAGACGGGCTTTGAGTTCTAGAAGTTTTGGTTCGGTCTTGGCGATAGTCTGCATAGTTTGGGGGTTGATGCTGTATTTTCGTTTGCTTGTTTTAGAAGTGTGTTATGCGCTGCGCGTACAGATTAGGTAAATGTACACCTGACGACCGAAAAGGAAAATTCCCCTACAGGGGAAGTGCTTGCAGCTCGTGGAAAAACTCAATGAGCAAGCTTAGCTCCATCGGCTTGAAGATTGCGATGCAAGCGCTTCATCCAGCTCTTGAGGAGGCTAACCCTGACAAGGATTGAGAATGGGTAACTGGTTGAGTGTGATTTCTCTCAACAGCAAACCTATTGAGCTGAGAGCTTGAGAGATCTAGAGACTATTATTGTGCCACCTTTAAAGGAGCTACAGCACAAAGCTGAGTTAAGCACTACCACCCTGAATTAAAGCTTGAAAGCACGCTTCATCTCGAAAGCAGTGAAAATCGGTCTGTGTTCTTGGCATCTCTCGGTAGTTGTCAGGATTGAGTTTGAGGATCGCTGGTTGCAAGTGTAAGGGAAGCTAAGTCAACATGGATATACGCCAAGCATAACAGGAAGTTTTGTTGGATAAAACTGAGACACCTTCTGGGATTTAAGTTCAGGGGCTTTTTCACCAAAAGGCAATTGCTTCTTCTACTCACTGAGTATGTCTTATCCTGCACTCCTGTCTTCACATAATGTTTAAACTCAAACCTGTATAGAGGGGGATAACTTAAAGTTTTATTGAAGAGTTCACGGAAATTGATAGATTTTTTCTATTAGTTTAATTTAAACCGGATAATAAGGAATATCTCTATTGTTAAATCATCGAAATTACACTTCCATAAGCTATAACCCTTAGGTATCCAAGCTTTGACAAGGGGAAAATAAGAATTTTTGAGTTCATGCCTACTTCTTAGTTTTGTAGGAATACACCCGTTATTTATGAATTAAGAGTAAAAATTCCTGCTATAAAAATTGAAATTACTCAGTATTTTTCTCAATAAATGCGTCAATTTATAAGAATTTTCAAAAAACCACCTCATTAGCTCTGAGGTGGTTTCGCCCAGTGACTATTTAACCTTGCCTCTTTTTGGCTAGACTCAAGTTCCCTTAATCAACAGGTACTTCAGCGTAAGAAGCTATTGTCCTACTTGAACTTGCACCTTCACTCGCTCACTGTCACCAACATCTCCAGAATTGGGGAAGGTAAAAGGAGTCTCAGGGTCGAGGGTGTCCCCAAACACAACGTTGAGTCTATCCTCATTCGAGGAACTCAATGGAGATTGCGCTCCTCGGGCCGCATTCGTCCCTTTTTGAGAAGTTCCATTGAAGAAGATTTGGAAATCGTTGTCGATGGAGCGATTTTCTATAGTACGGAGAGATTGACCAGAGAGTGTGACTGAACCATTGTTTGAGGTAGAGGGTCGGGTTGACTGTGCGTTGGCAGTTGAAGCTAAGCCAGCCACAACAGCTCCAATTCCTGAAACGAGAAGGATTTGACGTATCATTAGCCTGCTCCCTGTATGGAGTTATGTTTAAATTGCGAGGGTGAGTGTGTTGCTATTAATTATTAATTTACCTCTATCGCTATGTATAACAAACATTTACGGGGGAGCTGAGAGGTCAAATATTTTTTTAACAAGATCTCAAAACCTAACTCGCCCCAATTAGCGATCGCTCTTTCTCAACTCATTTGATCAATATCTTAACTTTAGCGGATTTACAGGGTGGTGAGATAGCGGTAGATAGTACTGCCGGAATTGTTACTAAATATACCGTTACCTTGCCCCTAAACAGCAAAAAACCAGCCTGGCAGCTGGCTTAAAATCAATATAGCGATTTCACTTTGGAT
>JBFLZA010000774.1:0-3920 GCA_040756535.1 Cyanobacteriota bacterium | reverse complement strand
CAACAGATCTAGCTGATGGATTTGGGCTTGTAGTCTGACTGGGCTATTCTCTACCCCTGCCTTCTGGTAATATTCCAATGCAGCTTGGGGTTGCTCTTGAGCCTCGACAAGATTACCTAAACTGAACAAGGCAAGCTGAATATCTGAAATGGATTGCAGCCCTTGTGCTACCGCTAGACCCTGCTCTAGAATTTTTTGGGAAGCGGTTAAATCTCCGGTGACACGCAGAACGTTACCCAGATTTAGAAGTCCGGCGACTTTAAGTTGGGAGTCAGGTTGGTTGTTAAGAGAGGCTCCCACCTGTTCCAATGTAGTCCTAGCCCGGAGGTAAAAACCGAGTGCTTGCAATGCCCTTGCCTGATTGAGTTGGGTGCCAATTTCACCTGTGCGATCGCTGAGTTCCTTGTAGAGCGTTTCTGATTTTTTCCACGTTTCCAAGGCAGCTTCTGGCTGGCTCTGTATCAACTGTAGCTGACCCTGATTATTGAGAATTTGGGCAAGGATAAATTTGGCATTAGACCGGGATAAACTCGGGTTAGCGGTCAAGCGTATTGCCTCACCCATTGCCGCTTCAGCTTGTTGGAGTTGTCCCAGTTGCTGATAAGCCAGGGAAAGATAACTCAGGATTAATGCCTGATTTAGGATATCCCCTTGGGATTGGAAGCTAGAGGCAGCTGCTTTCCAGAGATTAGCCGCTTCTGAGAATTGACCGGATTGATAAAGCGCTTGTCCGTTTTGGAGTTGGGTATCAGGTTGAGCAGCTATCATCGTTGGTGAATAAGATTCGCTGCGACAAAAACTCAGTCCGTCTTCACGGACTAAAGGATTGAAACCCGCGCAGACCGATTTTGTTTGTATAGCCCCAGAATTTATTTGGAGGGTATCAAATGACGGCTTACTTGTAGCAGCATGAACACCCAAAGCCATCAGAAATCCTATTAGGGTATATAGGGTAAATACCAGCAGCAGGTTTCTGAGCAGTATTTTGTACAAGTATTGGCTCATTAACTTCATTTGTGGCTGCTGGAATGAGTTGTTTGACAGTTTTCTGCGTAAGCATTATTAGAAGACACCTCAACAGTAGAATTAGCAACTAATCGGACAGTCCCATCTGAATCGATTACCCAACTCGTAGCCTCAATGAGGGGAAGGGGATTTTGGATTTTGGATTTCGGATTTTGGATTGGGGACTGGGAAATCAAAGATTCTTCTGTCCCCCTTGTCTCCCCATCTCCCAGACTTCCAGCTACCCGCCAATCAATCCAACCCGGAGTAGGATTCAAAACCTCTCTCGCAGTAGGTGGCAATCCTCCCCGTCCGGTGACGACAAAGCTGTTGGCTCTGGCTTGAGACGAGCAAGCTTGGGCAATTTGATTGCTGGAGTCAGTTAAATTTTCTGGTAACTCAGATAATCCCCGCGTTGGATCAACATCTGGTGTATCGATCACTACCGCCCCATCAACGCCGAACTTGGAACTAGCGCTGATCTCACTCAAGGGAGTCCGTTCCCTGCGGAACTCTAACCCAAACACCCCTTGAGCAGTAATGTCGATATTGCCGCCTCTCCCCTTAAAAGCATTAGCAACGATATCGCTGTTCTCCGAAGGGACGGCGATCGCACATGTAGCATTGATATTAATATTGCCGCCATTGCCATTATTCTGTGCCTCAGCAGAAATCAAACTGTTATCGCGCATCAGCAGTAAATCGTCTACCTTCAGGCGAATGTTGCCGCCTTCGCCGGAGGCAGTGGTAGCAATGAGTTGTCCTTGGTTCGTGAGGAAAATGTTAGCAGCGTTGACTTCTAACTCACCGGCTTTGCCTGTTCCGGTACTACTGACAGCCACTTGGGAGTCGTTCACATTCAGTTCCTCAGTAGTAATTCTGATGTTACCTGCTCTTCCCTCTCCCGCCGTACTGGCTGAAATTTTAGCGCCATTGGTTAACGAGAGCGACTGTGTATCGAGCTGAAGCTGACTCCCATTGCCTCGTCCCTCAGATTCTACCGCTGTAGTAATTGAGCTGTTATTCAAGGAGACTTGATCGCTGGTGCTGATCGTGACACTTCCAGCATTTCCTTGTCCTGCCGTACTGGCTGAAAGTTGAGTCCCGTTGCTTAATGAGAGCGATCGCGCGTCGATTGTCACGTTATCCCCATTACCGACTGCCCCAGCTTCAACAGCACTCGAAACCGAACTATTATCAATCGCCACCCTATCGCTGACATTAATTTTCACACTGCCTGCATTGCCCTGTCCTCTGGTACTTGCAGTCAGTTGAGCACCGTTAGTTAACGACAAAGACCCATTTGTAATATTAATTTCAATATCACCCCCTCGTCCTCCAGCCAAAGTATCCACAAAGCTGACGATCCTACTCCCATCCAAAGAAACCGAATCACGAGCTTGAATCACAATCTTGCTCCCGGTTCCCCTGGCCAAGTCTGTGTTTTGAGCGTTCAATTCCGAGCCATCCCTAGCTGAGAATGAACCCGTGTTGATGGTAATCTGACCCCCCTGCCCCTCAGCATTCTTGATAAATCGATTCCGGATAGCACTATTGCTTATCGAGAAGGACTCGGTGTTGATGGTGATATTCCCAGCGTCTCCGGGTGAAAAGCTGGCGGCGTCGATTAAACCGTTATTGCTCATCGAAACTGACTGGGTGTTAACGGTGATATTGCCAGCATTGCCCCTCCCCAAATCGCTACCATCAGATTCGTTATTGGTAACTAGTCGTGCATCATTGAGTAGCGAGAGCGAGTTAGCGTTAATGATGATATCGCCAGCTTTGCGGTCTAAATCACTAGCACCTCCCAAAAGAGTCCAAATATCGCTGCCTTTCCCATCAAGGGTGACACTATCACGGGCGTTGATGATTACGCTGCCTCCATTCCCCTGTCCGGCACTAAAGGTAACTAGCTGACCGACATTAGCATCGGCAATATCTGATGGGATGCCTGTCAACAGCAAGGAACCCGTAGTAATGCGGATGTCACCCCCCTGTCCCACACCGCCTTCTTCTAATCGGCTGAGAGCAAAACTACCATTAAAGACAACAGTATCGCGGGCATCGATCACCACATCACCCCCCCTTCCTTGTCCATCAGCCGTGACACTGGAATTAAGTTCAACAGCATTCAAGAAAACTGACCCAGCCGTAATCCTAATATCTCCAGCTTTATCTGTTCCAAAGGTACCACTGAAGAGAATTCCATCAGCGATCAAGACAGCTCCAGCAAGACTGGCGAGGTTGATATTACCGCCACCACCAAACCAACCGCTAGACGAGTCAATGTAGCTGGTCGTAATATTGCCTTGGGCAGTTAGAGTTACTGTACCTCCATTCAAGCCAGGTAAACCTGCATATGAAATGAGCCTGCCAGCACTGGTGTCGATCGCACCATTTCTACTTGTTAGATTAATAGTGCCACCATTGCCGCGATCGCTAATTGTGTAAATGTTGCTAGTTTTAATATCACCGTTGGCAATTAGGTTAACACTTCCACCATTATTAACAGTTTCAAAAGAGCCTGTATCAATATCATTAGTTAGGTTAATTCCACCTCTAGAGTCAATGACGACAGAGCCACCATTTCCAAAGGAATTACTCGTGATTATCGTTCCAACTTGAATCGTGCCACCGGATAATTGTGGATTAGGACTAAACTGATTGGTCAGAAAGACTAAGCCATTTGCAGCGTCAATACTATCGTCAAAGATAATCTCATTGATATTAATATTGGCACTCGTTGGCGTTCCTGGTGTCGCCGCAGGAGTCGCGAAAAATGTTGTAGTTCCCGCTCGGATATCAACCGTTGGTCTGGTAGTACCATTGATGTTCAGGGTAGTACCATCGGATAAGGTGACAGTACTGTCATTAAAAGGTACACCCGCTCCAGTAATAGTAATCGTATCTGC
>JBFLZA010000773.1:0-3921 GCA_040756535.1 Cyanobacteriota bacterium | reverse complement strand
GCAGAATACTGTTATTTCAGTAACCCATACTTTCAGCTAGGCTTATAGATGAATTTCTGAAAACACCATGATTATTGCGATCGCATCCCTAAAGGGTGGTTGCTCAAAAACCACTACTGCTATTCATCTGGCAGCTTACCTCCAAAAGAAAGCACCGACTCTACTCATTGATGCAGACAAAAATCGCTCAGCACTAACTTGGGCACGACCTGACAAACTTCCTTTTAAAGTCGTCTCGGAAACAGCGGCACCGAAATACATCAAAGACTATATGCACATTGTTATCGACACACAGGCTCGACCCTCTCCAGAAGATTTTGAAGAATTAGCCGATGGATGCGACCTGCTTGTATTACCGACAACTCCACGAGGATTGGATTTAGATGCTTTGGCAAAAACAGTAGAGGTCTTACAGCCGCTGGGGGCGAAATTCAAAATCCTGCTCACCCAGGTTCCACCGCGAAGTACGGCGGCACGAGATGCTAGAAAATCTTTGGAAGAATTGGGACTGCCTGTATTTAAGGCAGAAATCAAAAGATTGGTTGCCTTTGAGCGATCGCCGCTACTGGGGACGACAATCAAAGATTACCCCGATGCCCGTGCCAAAGATGGATGGTCAGGATACCTGGCAATGGGCAAGGAGGTTTTACGATGAACCCTAAAAAAGATGACAAACCTTCTATGTTCAAATCCCTGCTCTCCCAAGCTCGTTCCAAGGATGAGGAACCCGAAGAAGAACTTGCACAAGCGGCAGCACAACCACAGGGAACACTATCAGATACAGTCGAGCGTCGAAAACCGGGTAGACCACGAGGCAGGCGCAGCAACCCTGACTACACTCAAATCAGTGCTTATATCCCGCTAGACCTGCTTTTAGAGGTGCAATCTGAACTGCTCAATGAGCGCAAGTCAAAGCGACAGCGACGGTCTACTGATGTTAGTGCTTTGGTGGAGCAACTGCTTCAGAAATGGGTAGATGAGCGGAAAACTCAAGAGTGATTGATGACAATTTGCACAGGAAGCAATTGCTTAGAGGTAGTTGAATGTTCAGCGTAGTTGCAACGTCCTAGCGCATGCACTTCTATAAAAAGTGCGATCACCCTCAGTTTTGGGAGAAACTGAGTAAACCAACTGCGACACTATGCCAAAGATCCCAGAGCGCGATCGCTGCCAGCTCGATCCTCGTAATCCTTATATAGTATGTGCAGTGCCTTCCACGGAACCAGATAGCGAGCGCTGTCTCGACTTCCGACTCCTTACCGGGTGAAGCTTGACTTCGGCGCTCCGAAGTCAAGAGGGTGATCGCTTCTTCAATTGTTTATGAACACGGGGGTAGCCTTACTGTACAGAGTAAATTGGGTCAAGGTAGCACTTTTACTACTCGATTACCTTTGGAAGTTCCCCCATCCTCAAACATCACTGTAGCTGAATAATAATCCCAATCTGTTAGATTGTTGCCGCTGATCTAGTGGAGGTTGCAGGTCTTTGAGATTTGTCACTAGCACAAAATATCGTGCTGGCTTTTCAGCCTAACTCTTTCCAGGTCTTACCGCTATCTTGAGATTGAAAGATAGCGTTGTTCTCGTTCACTGCGTAGAGAATCTGGGGATTGTTAGAAGCGATCGCCAGATACAGTACCGTTCCCTTTGTGGTAGTCCCCAATTGTTTCCAGGTTTTGCCACCATCAGCACTGCGATAAAGACCAGGGGCAGATTTGAGGAGGCGATACCCAATCATCACGGTGTTGTCTCCCTCTGTTAACAAGGCTAGACCGACAACAGGTGCATCTTGGGTATTGGAGACTAGCGTCCAATCATTACCACCATTTGTACTTTCGTACAGTCCGGCACGGGTTGTGGCAAACACGCGAACGGAATTGTGCGGGTCAACGGCAAGGCTAAAAGGAGCAGCCTCTAGCCCAGTCATACGAGGTTTAGTCCAGGTTTTTCCACCATCAGTAGAAGTATGGAACCCTTGCGCCCCGGAAGCAGGCCAAGCATAGAAGACATTCGGGTTACTCGGAGCGATCGCTATGGCATGAAAGTCCACTCCCGGCATCGAAATCTGTTTCCAGTCTTGCCCAAGATTCTCAGTGACTTGAAAGCCGAGATTGCCCCCCGTGTGCGGATGCCCACTGGCATAGAATCGTTTTGGGTCAGTAGGATGAGCGGTAAAGCCCATGTAGTCAGCCCGTTCCTTTTCGTCGGGTTCCATCCAGAACCACTCCCCAGTTTCAGAGCGTTTCACCAATCCATTGTGAGTAGCAACATACAGGACTTTGGGATTGTCAGGATTCACCGTCAGTCCATGAACGTGATTGTCTGTTCGCCAATTAACGGCTGGTTCTAGAGAACTATTGGCAGCGGTTTCTTGAGTCTGAGTGGTGGACTGATTGCTAACAGGCTGATTAGTTGCTTGAGGCTGGCTGGAACAGCCAAACAGTACACCTACGCCTCCAAGCAAAAGAAGGAAAACTACTATAGGTGCAGCGTATCCTATGGCTGTATTCTTGGTTATTTGAGAATTTTGCTTGTGTGTATCTGGCTGACTCATTTTCTCAATTCTCTTTGGTGCTTCAACACTTCAACAGTGATACTTCTGGTGTTGCCATCGCTCATCGGCAATCATCTGTTGAGCAGCTAATTTATGTATATAGTCTTTTCCAGGCTACACTCTCCAGTCAGCTAGAAGGTCAAGGATTACAGGCTCTTATTTAATATTTAGTTACAATACCTCGCTCAAGAAGAGCGAGGCTTGCGGCTGTATATTTCTGGCGTAGCGAACTGAGGTTTTGAAAGCGAATGGCTTGCGTTCAAAACCTCAATTGTTATGAGATGGCTCCCATAACAATAGGTTTACCAGTAGTAGCGGCGAGAGTTCTCTGACCTTTCCAGGTTTTTGGCGACCTTCTAGGTAAATACGTGTTTCTCGCCGTGCGATTACTCAAAGCCGTATTAGGTATTAACGGTTTTGGTTGCCCATCCCAGGCATATTGTTCATCCTTTCCTGCATATTATTCATCATGTTTTTGCAACAGCTGCATCCCATTTTGTTTTGCTGTTGTGGCGTCTGGTTGGTTTGCGCGGTTTTTTGGCTCGTCTGGTTTTGAGTCGAGCTTACCTCATTGGTAGAGTTGGAAGCTGTAGTAGGTGTTGCAGTCTTGTTGTGAGTATCTGCTAGCGATGGACTGGCAGCCAACGTTAGTAATGTCAAACTAGCGATCGCTGTGCCCAATACTGTTTTAGCGCGTGTAGTCATGCTCATTTTTTACTCTTCCTTATTTTTCTGGAGCTAGTAGTTTTTGAGGAACTAAAGCTATCCTAAACCCTCCAGTCGAGTAGAGAGTCAAGCCGGAAATTTAAAAATTTCTCTTAATATAGTCATGTGAATGTGGCGTTTGCATTGTGTTTCCTGTGTTTAACTTAAAGTTGATTATCTGAACAGATATTTATGTTTTACATAGAAGAAAAATATTTTGCTAAATTCTGAGTCAAAAGGTTAGTGCTAGTAAAGCAAAATAAAAGGCTATCATTCTTGAATAAAGATAGGAATTATTATCAACTTACTCGCCTATATATAGAATGAGAATCATTAATAACCAATAGTCAAATATTAGTTATAGTTTTCAAAAAAATTAGTATTTTTTATTAAAATTAGTAAGATGATAATTGAATAAATTGTGGATCTTAATTTTATAAAAAATGTTGGGGCATAACCAAAAATACTTGTAGAGCAAAGTTATACACAACTTATGCCTGCATAAGTAAAACATATTAAAGCTTAAGTATTGACTGAAAAGCTATTTATTATCGTTAAAAAATTAGTGTTGTTTTGAGGTCATATTGCTGAAATGTTGCAATTGTGTGCTTTATTAACTCTTTTTAGGTTTAATTACTTTAATACTCATAAGGATTCTTAGGT
>JBFLZA010000772.1:0-3922 GCA_040756535.1 Cyanobacteriota bacterium | reverse complement strand
AAGGAGCGCGATCACACCCTTCGAGAGCAGCCGGATCAGTCTTGAAAAGATAAACCGCGATCGCTGCTTTGGCACTCCTCGCAATCCTTTTCTAGTTTGTGCCCTGCATCTCACGGAACCAGATAGTAATCGCTGTCTCTACTTCCGACCCTCCTGGCTAGTGAAGCTAGAATTCGGCGCTCCGAATTCTAAAGGGCGATCGCACTCAAGATTTCCAACTCCTTGCTGAATCGGAACAACTGTGGACACCAGAGGGAACAAACTATTAGTTACAAATTCAGCGTCCCCGATTTTACTTGATGACGGTGATAACAGCGCAGGTATAAGCAAAAATCATCGATTGCGCCCGAAACCCTGATTCTCTCGTGAAGCGGATAGAGCGGGATTGATAAGCCGGGATTAAGCGGGTTGGGCGTAATTGCTTTAACAACGCTAAAGCAATACTTTTAGGTATCTATTCAACGAAACCCGATTTTCGTGTAGTCTAGCGGTATGAACAAAGCGAAGCCATGAAAGTTAGCGGCAACGGGCAAGGAAAAATTCTCACCTCAGATGAATTGAGGCGGTTGTTCACCGATGGGTTTAAGTCACCACGCGATCGCGCTCTGTTTGCCATCTGTCTTTTTACCGGGTGTCGGGTGTCGGAAGCACTCGCTCTCCAGACTACGGACATTAAAAGTGGAACGTTGACTTTCAGGAAGTCTACCACGAAGGGAAAACTGAAAACCCGCGTCGTGGATGTTCAACCGGCACTCGCGGCAATACTGGCAGAGTACCCGCTTCTCAAACCAGGGGCATTGTTTCCATCTGGAGTCAGAGGGAAGGAACATCTGAGTCGGTTCATGGCTGACAAGATTCTCAAGGATGCCTGCCAGCGCATTGGAGTAGAGGGGGTGAGTACCCACAGCTTCCGGCGAACTGCTCTCACCCAGATGCACAATGCTGGGATACCGCTTAGGCACATTCAGGAGATATCGGGTCACAACGACCTGGGTACTTTGCAGCGGTATTTAGAAGTGTCGCCAGAACAGAAGCGGAAGGCGGTATCGATGATTGGTTGGGGAGGCTAAGGATGCGATCACCCTTCACGTTCTGGAAACACTAGAACTGTCCAGATGAGAAAGCGGGTGTCGAAGTTTCCCTCTTAAAACCTTTCTATTGAGGCACTGGAAGCCTCATGTACAGTGCCAAATTAAATGACATCGAGCCAAATTCGTGTCGTTCGCGCAAAGTAGCTCTACTCCAAGATTGCAGGGAAAGTTTGCGCGAGCGACCTATCATCAGCTCCAAACGATTGTGTGTCCTGACTCCAAGCCCAAAAGCAGCTAAGTCTAGCTTTGCTGCTTTAACGACACTAATTATGTCTCCACGACAATTAAAAAGTCACTGTACATCTTGGTACGGTTGCACTGGGCTGGTGTCACCTTCTAATAATTTTTGGGTGGCGTTTCCAATGTGGTGATGATGGACTAAAAATGCTAATAATGAGTGGGTTGTAGCTCGGTCAGCAACAACTGTACAACACTTCCAGAAATATAAAAACATTAGTCATGCCTCAACTAAGTATTTCTACTCTGAGCCGCCGTTATTTTCTTAGTTATCTAGCTTTAGGCACATTCGGCCTGATGGCAAAAGACTTGCTTTATCCAGCTAGCGCTATGGCTGATAGCAAGGAAGCCGGAAAAAATATTTCTATCGTAGAGAAATATCATATTTTTGTTCCTTATACAACAGCCAAGAAGGGAGGAAAGGAAACCTTTACTTTGCGTTCTGGAGAGACTTGCTCCGTAGAGATTATCCCCCAAACGGAAGAAAATCAAGAGATTACTATCAAAGGTCGTGGTCAAAAAGGTAAAGATATTACTGTAGTTTTTCATACCTTATACGACCCAGAGTTAAGGCTAGCTGACCAGATTTACCAAGAAATTGATAAAAATACGCAATTTCTCGAAGAATCAAGTAAGAAAAAATGCAAATTCGTGTATGAAAACGTCGAGGAAGCTAATTACATTAAGGATTTGATCGCATTAGATTTTCTTGATTATGTGATATATTCCTCAAAACTAGATAATAAAATTCAACAGCGTTATCAACTTGCTAGTACTAATTCGCGCTTACTCGAAATTAAGCAGGCCATTGAATCTACATTAGCGGAATCTGAACTGACTGAGACAGAGAAGAAACTAATCGTAGGAACCTACGCATACGTCCGCGCTGAAGAACCTGTACCTGACTTTAAAGCGCTCACAGATTTAGACTCGATTGTGGCAAGCTCCTCCCTGCCTTTAGAAATTAAACGGATTTACTCGATAGCAAGTGCAAAATCAAGAGCATTAACAGTTGATTTGATTCTTATCAAAGAGATTAATGATACTAAAAAACTAACTTCTGAACAAAAAGTAAACTACCTGTCGATTTATCAGTCAGTACGTGATGGCAAAAAAACAACCGATGAAGCAACGTTGACTTCCCTAGACTCCTTTATCCACAATGCAGATATCCCAGATAATGCTAAAGTTGTTTACTTGTTAGCAAGGTCTCAGAATTTAGACAATTTAGAAAATTTTACTCAAACAGTAGATGCTTTCGTAGAAGATGCTGATGAATTCAGACATAAACTAGAGCGGGCGAAAAACCAAGGTGCAGCGATTGTCCCGCAAGCTACGAAAATGCTGACTACAATTGGAGCAGAAACAGCAACGGGTGTTAGTATTGGTAGCTTGTCTGGAGCAGCTGCAACAAATGCAACTTTAGCCGTTTTAGGTGGTGGTTCTGTTGCGGCTGGTGGTTTGGGAATGCTGGGTGGGTTAGCCGTAGCAACAGGAGGAGCGGCACTGATTGGAGCCGCAGGGATGCTGTCTATTGCCTTAGTCTCAGAAATGGATAGCGAAGATCAAAAAAATCTGGGGATTGCTATCGGTACAGGAACAATAGCTGGTGCTACCACTGTTTTAGCGGCTTGGACTGCTGCCAGCGCTTTGGGAGTCACTGGTACGCTGTCCGGTGCTGCTGCTATCACTACTACAATATCGGCTCTTGGTGGACTGAGTGCAATAACTGGCGGTGCTGCTCTTGTGGCATCAGGTACAGCATTTTTGATTTGGTCATTTCTGAAAGAGCAAAAGAAACGAGATCAGGCAGTGCTGCGCCAGTTAGAAACTCGAACTTATACCTTGACTGAAGATCCATTACCAGGCTCTTTGGGAGAATTCCTTCAAAAGAACGTGCAGAAATACAATTTTGAGGAAGGTTTTTCTGCTCCTAATATGCCCTTGAATAAGTTGTCAAATGCCCTGTCCACTTGGCTATCTTTTAATCCTGAGGAAAAGGTACCTGAAGAAAAGGTAATCGCTTTGATAGACAATAGTATGTGGCATGATGCGAAAGAGGGTATTGTATTTACAGAGCGAAGGCTCATCTGGAAAAACAACTCGGTCAAGTACGAAGATTTAGCAAGATTTGTCAAGACAGAAACGGCATTAGTCTCACTGCTATCTCAAGAGAAACAAAAGCAGAAATTATCTAAGTTAAAAAAGGTGGTAGATATTTTATCCGACAAGAATTACGCAACGGATCTGTCTAAGTTGAAGGAGTTAGTAGCTATAGTATCTGATGACCAAAATTTAGCCGAGCTTGTATCCCAAGAGAAGTCCAGAAATAATGTCCCTAGATTGAAAAAAGTAGCAGATATTTTATTGGACGAGCGGGACAATAAAAATTTGTCCAAAGTAAAAGATGTTACAGATATTTTATCTGATGAACATGAAGATGACTTAGTAAGATTTTTAACACCGCAATTAGCGTCACAGCTAGTTGACGAGCAATATATAAAGGACTTGTCTCAGTTGAAAGATGTAGTAGATAGATTATATGATGAATCTGACAAGTATAATCTGACTACGTTGCTTAGAGAAATTGGTCA
>JBFLZA010000771.1:0-3927 GCA_040756535.1 Cyanobacteriota bacterium | reverse complement strand
CATGATTATTTACAGCAATAAGTCGTTACAGAACTCAAACAAGTAAAGAGTAGATGAAAGAATCTGTGAATTACTGAAGGTAGACTTATTCAGTCTTATGATTTTTGTAAAGAGACTTAAGTTTTAATTCAAGGTTTGTCCAAAATCTTGAGAGCAAAATTGAAGAAACTTAAGCCGATCTGCATTGATGTTAGATTTGATGAGGATGGCTAAGTTGTGCGATGTTTATCTTTTAGAATCAGCAATAGCTGAGTTATTTGCTCAAGTGCTTGAAAAAGGGCAGCTCAACCTAAAAGATCGCTATGTTTTAATGACAGCACTGCTCAATAATTCCCTGTGTCGAGAAGAAGAAATTTTAATTAATCGGCTGTTACATGCCGTGCGGCGAGGACGATTGCAGGTTGTTGATGAATTTTAAAAAAAGCGATTTTTACAAGTTGCTGTGTAAGCCATAACCGAAAAAATTGAGGGGCAAAGCAAGTGTTGCTATTAATCAAAATTAGGTCTATTGCAAGGTTAGAAACTTCTCTAGGGCAGCAACCATCATCGGTGGCCAGCGACGAGTCGTTTTGACCCACTCTAAGTCTTGATAGCGCTTATCTAATCCAACGACTGCCGCCCAATTGCTCTCGGCTTCCCCCCGTTTTCCTTTTACCCACAAGGCGGCTGTTAGCGCGGCCCGGATATCAGGAAATTGAGGGTATTTACGGATAATATTCCGCATTTCGTGGATGGATTCTTCTTTTTCACCGATTTGATACAGAGCAAGAGCGTAGTTGGCACGAGCGAAGGCAAAATTAGGAGCTAAATCTACTGCTTTCTTGTAGCCTGCGATCGCATCTTCCCATTTCCCTTGTCCAGCTTTGGCATTGCCCAAATTGTTGTAGGCCATCGCATCTAGAGGGTCGAGTTCGAGGATTCGGTTGTAATCTGCGATCGCTTTATCCCACTCCCCCAATCCTTCATAAGCCGTACCACGATTTAAATAGGGGTCAGTGGCATCGGGAGCTAACTCAATCGATTGGTTAAAATCTGCGATCGCTTCATTTAGCTTATTCTGACTCACCCTGGAATTACCCCGATTGCTCCAACCGACTGGATTGTCCGGCAACAGCTCAATAAGTTGTGTCCAGTAGCCTTCAGCGCTTGGAAAGTCACCGAGTTCTGTAGCGGAAAACGCTTTCTGCCTAAGATCGTTCAATTGCTGAATCTGGGATTCAGTGAAGTTAGAGGTCTTTACCTCCTGTGCCATCAATGGATCAGCGGAGCAAAAGACCAGTAGCACACAGATTAAAGCCAGAATCCAGCGAATCATAGACGTTTTAGCAACAAAATTGCGCTTATTGAAAGTGCTATTCACTTTTAGTCGTTTTATTGTTATGTTAATAATCCACTTCATAGCTTACGCGATAGAAGCGTATTTGTTGGCTCAACTGTGTACTGATGTCAGAGCTACAAGCTCTGGAGAAATCAATCATATTTCAAATGCTTTCGAGCAGCGACTGTAGCAACACGACCACGAGTAGTTCGGTGCAAGAAGCCAATCTGTAACAGGTAGGGTTCGTAGACTTCCTCAATGGTTTGAGCATCCTCTCCTGTTGCCGATGCGACGGCCTCCAAACCGACTGGCCCTCCGTTAAATTTTTCAATCATCGTACTCAGCACTAATCGATCCGTCCAATCTAAGCCCATCGGGTCTACATTAAAGACTTCTAAAGCCTCTGAGGCAATATCTTTGTCAATCGACCCCATTTCCTTAACCTGAGCATAGTCTCGTACTCGCTTCAGGAGTCGGTTAGCGATGCGAGGTGTGCCACGAGAACGACGGGCAATTTCTTCGGCACCATCAGTCTCCAAGGGTACCTTGAGAAGCTCAGCCGTTCTTTCTACAATTAAACTGAGTTCATCAACCTCATAGAAGCGCAAACGTTGGATCAGACCAAAGCGATCGCGCAGCGGCGAAGTCAGCGAACCGACCCGCGTTGTTGCTCCCACCAGCGTAAATTTCGGTAGTGGGATACTGCGAGTCCGAGCCGACTGACCCTTACCAATCGTAATATCTAATCGATAGTCTTCCATCGCCGGATACAGCAGTTCCTCTGTCATCCGCGACATCCGATGGATTTCATCAATAAACAGGATATCCCCTGGCTTAAGATTGATCAAAATGCCCACAATATCTCGCGGACGCTCTAATGCAGGTGCGGCAGTAATTTTGCAATTGGCCCCCATTTCGGTCGCCAAAATCAGCGACATTGTAGTTTTCCCTAATCCTGGTGGCCCATACAACAGTAAGTGATCCAATGCCTCGTTTCTGACTTTGGCCGCTTGAATGGCAATTTCCAAAACATTCTTTAATTCTTTTTGCCCAATGTAGTCAGCTAACCGCTGAGGTCGAATCCCTTCTTCTTGGCTCTCCGTTTCGTCACCCATTGCTGTGGCTAGCAACAAGTCTGCTTCTTCTGGCTGCTGCTTGCGGAACTCACCACGGCGACCCTTTCCTTTTGATTTCTTATTGGATTGGGGTTGCCGATCTGGTTCTTGAAACTGTTGTTTGAAGGATGTGATCGCCATGATTAATTTTGGCTCAAATTTTAGATGACTTTTCTGTTAATTCTGATTTTCAGAGAGAGGAATCAATACACCTACACCTGCCCGGTTTTTAACTGAGACTTATTTGGGAGAATATCGACTACTGTTGCCTGCCAAAGTTAGTATTAACATCTCAACAAGAATTGGGAATATCCAAATCTTACAGAAACTTTCGGAAAGTCTGACAGCCCATATTCCACGAGTTATGGGAACGTCGGATTGTATTATAAGCATTGGGCGTGCAATGCTTTCTCAATGGAGTAAGCATAAATCACCCTACTAAAACAGTACTGTCTCCCAGCAACCCAATACGGCTCGTTGGAGAAGAATTCTAGATTGGGATAGAGATGGAAACGCGATCGCACCATCCTCTAATTCCCTCACTGACTCATGACTAACAATTAAGGACACTCACAGAATGCTTGCTAAACGAATCTTACCGTGCTTGGATGTCAAAGCCGGACGGGTTGTCAAAGGCGTCAACTTCGTGGATCTCAAGGATGCGGGCGATCCTGTGGAATTAGCCCAAGCTTATAACGATGCCGGGGCTGATGAATTGGTATTTCTGGATATCACCGCCACTCATGAAGACCGAGACATTATCTTTGATGTTGTCTATCGTACTGCCGAACAAGTATTTATTCCGCTGACAGTAGGGGGCGGGATTCAATCCTTAGAAATGATTAAATTATTGTTAAGGGCAGGAGCCGATAAAATCAGCATTAATTCGGCGGCAGTTCGCAATCCAGATTTTATCAATAAAGCCAGCGATCGCTTTGGGAACCAGTGTATTGTAGTCGCTATTGATGCCCGACGCCGCCAAGATCCAAACAACCCCGGTTGGGATGTCTACGTGCGAGGGGGGCGAGAAAATACAGGCATTGACGCCGTTAGTTGGGCAAAAGAAGTTGAGCAACGGGGTGCTGGTGAGCTGCTCGTTACCAGCATGGACGCCGATGGAACTCAGGCCGGGTATGATTTACACCTAACACGAATCCTTGCTGAACAGGTACAAATCCCCGTGATTGCCTCCGGGGGAGCAGGTAACTGTACTCACATTTATGAAGCTCTTACCCAAGGGAAAGCCGAAGCTGCACTTCTGGCCTCTCTGCTACATTACGGGCAACTGACGGTGTCCGAAATTAAAACCTATTTAGCAGAACGGCAAGTCCCAGTGCGTTTAACGTAATACTAGTAATACAGATTTATCTAAATCTCTGAAACCATCAAGTTTTGTCATGACGTGATCCCCGTCGAATTCTGTGCAGTCATTAAAGCGGCTGCTAGAATAAATGGGGAATTCTGTTACATTTCGTAAATTATGTTGATAATTAT
>JBFLZA010000770.1:0-3929 GCA_040756535.1 Cyanobacteriota bacterium | reverse complement strand
CCCACTATTGTGTTAAACAATCCCCGCTCTCTCAACGGTTCTGGCTCTCTTTGTTCATGCAGATGTCCTTACAATACTCACATTTGCGAACCTTGAACAGCTATTCCTCAAAATGAGAATTGCTGGTAGACTTGCCCAATTAGGCGCTGGATAACCACCAGAAACATTGCAATCCCTCAACACCTTAGATCGGCGCTCCCTCACAGAACATGGCTAACCATACCCTGACTAAAGATTCGGGGTGAGCAGCGATCGCATCCTACAAACTGCTTTGCGATCGCGTCTCTACCCATAACGTGAGGCAGTATAACTATTAACTCAACCGCACATATCGGTCTAACACCGAATGGCACTTGGTTAAGTGTGATCGCAACACCCATCCGTCTCTAAAATTAGCTCTACTCCCCCTCATCCGATGAATCCTGCCGAGCCAGCGCTGGGTCAAACGCGATCGCACCATTAAGCAATGCTCCTTCTTCTTCGCTAGTAGGGAACCGGATACGGGATGAGATGCGCTCCGATTTGGTTATGTGGGGAGTGTTAGGTCGAGTCGCCAAGTCATCGGCTGAAGTGGCAGTTTAAGTCAACGGCAGGGTGTCAGAAGCATCCGTACTCTTGGCATTAGCGCTTCTAGAGGCTATACGCTACTTACTCATAAGCTCAATTAATTCACTGACTACGGTTTCTGGATTTTTTTCGCACAGTTTGGCATCAAATCGGTAAACTCGAATGCCGCTATGTTCAAAGAGCCTTTCTCTTTCGTGTTCCTTCGCCCGTTTCTCTGGGAAGTGCCAGTAGCCATCTATCTCCAAAATTGCCCATTTGAATCCTAGTCGAGTTGGGCAACAGACTAAAAAATCTACTTCAAAACTTCTGTGATATTTTCCTAAACGAGTTAGGCTGTTTGGGCAATATAGCACTCCTTTGACTTCAAGTACCTGTGCTACTTTAATTTCTGCTTGGGAACGGAAACGCATTTTTTCCCAACTGGAGACTTTCTGGTTGGGGTAGAGTAAATGGCAATGATTTAGCCCTATTGGGGCAAGAATCGTTCCCTCAAAGTTGGTGCCAGTAAGATTAGCGTCTGTGAGCTGGCATTGAGTCAGATTGGCATAACTAAGATCGGCATCTCTGAGGTCAGTTTGAGATAAATCGGCATAAGCCAAATTTGCTTCGCTCAAACAAGCCCCTCGTAAATTAGCTCCTATTAAACTCGCATTAAGAAGGCTGGATCTTTTTAAGCACGCTTGACTTAAATTCGCTTTCCAAAAACTGGCGTGATGCAGGATAGATTCATGCAAATTTGTTTGATACAGGTTAGCTTCACACAGGTCAGCGTGGCTGAGGTCAATGCCCGTGAGGTTGGCATTGTTCAAAGTTGCGTCTACAAATAGAGCCTCTCGGCATATAGCATGGCTGAGGTTGGCATTGTTTAAGAAGGCACTCCATAGCTCGGCCTTTCTTAGGTCAGCCTGTTCTAAATTGGCATTATCGAGTAGCGCTTCTGCCAAAATTGCATTTTTTAGGTCAGCTTGTTGGAAGTTAGCACCGATTAAGTTAGCGCCCTGAAAGTTGGCTGACCTCAAGAAGGCCGTAGCGAATTGTACCCCCTGTAAATTTATGGCTGCGAGGTTAGCCCAGCTTAAGTTAACACCACGAAAATCTGCTTGTGCCAAGTCCACTTTATAGGGATTGGCTTCAACGGGAATTTTTCTCCCTTGTTGTAAGCGTTCTAGCCCAAAAGCAATTTCGGCTTGGATTGCGGTTTCAAGTCTCGTCTCCTCCTCGTTCATAGATGGCTCTTGGCTATGAGTGTTTTGCTTTTTAAATAACAAAGCCACCCTACTGTGAGGGTGGCTGGTAAAGACAGGTCAATTTAGTATTGAAAATTGGCTTAACTTATGAAGGAGTTAACGAATTACTGACCTTTATCTGTAGAACACAGCCGATTTTGTAGTTCTTCTGGGATGTTTTCCCAGTGTTGCAGGAGGAAGTCCATTAAGGCGAGATGGCGCAGATCGTTGGGCATCGGGCGGCGGTAACTTTTACCTCTCTTAAACCAGCATCGGACGGTAGACATGGAACGAGAGCAGATAAACGCGATCTCTTCGTGGTTCACTTGCCATTTGGCGTAGAACTGCTGCGGTGTCATCCCAAGTTGACAGTAACCGTAGAAGTCGATTAGGGTTTGCTCTCGTTCGGTAAGAGGACGGGGACTCATGAGGCTTCCTCCAGGGGTTCGAGGTCGTCCTCCCAAGCAATATCGGCAATAGTCCAAGGGAAACTGGGGGAGAGTTTATCGAGCCAGATCAGGTAGCACCACGTCCAAGCGCACTGGTGGGGAGCAAAGCTGTAGAATCTCCCAATTACAACTCCCCAGTCTGTTTTGCCGCCCTCAGGAATCCAGCGCAGTTTGTCGCCGTACAAGTAGCGAGGGGTCTGAACGTTGGGGAAGTTGGCAGGTAGATCAACCGATGAGGGCGGGAATACTTGGTGAACTAAGCTGGGGGATATGTCGGTGCTGCCGTGACGGATGGCGTTTAAGTAACCTGCGATCGCTTTCCCTTGAAGGTTGGCGGTTAATTGTCGGATAAAGATGGCGGCTAGGCTTTCGAGTTCCGACTGAGTTAGGTTCATCCACGCCGCATCGAAGTCAGCGTCGGAGTAGGTTTCCAGGCGGGTGAGAAGGTGGGTGATGCCGAAATCGTCTAAAGCCTGCTGATAGGCACACTGACTATCAGTTGAATAGCCAACTGGTCTTATCATTGTCAAAGTCTCCTTTACTTGGAGCCAGAAGCCAGCAGCAAAGAGTTTCCGAGGCTCACCCGCTGGCTTCTGACATTTTCATGGGTTAACCCAGTTATCAGAGGTTAACCCAATTGCCAGTATAAGAGCAAAACAGTTGTGCGAGTATGGGGTTAACAAGGTTATCTAAACTGAACAAGCAATGGCGAAAGACCCGATGGTGGGCGCTCGTATCCCACAGGAATACATCAATGAAATAGATGTTCTCTCCCAAGCAACGGGGCGATCGCGATCGCAGATTATTCTTGAGGCTGTCGAAGCTTATTTGGGTAAGGAGTCAGGCGGTAACGTTCAGTCTGAGCTAGCTGCTCTCAGACGGGATGTAGAAGCTCTAAAAAAGAAAACTGGCCATTTGATGTGGTTAGAAGTCAGTTAAGCGAGTTAGCAGCCCGGATGGATTCAGTAGAGACCCTTGTTGGAGCTGGTAATTCAATCGCGCTCAGTGAAGATGATAGAGGCTTGATAATCGCGGCTCTACGGCAACTAATCGATCTAAGCAGAGATGAACTAGCAGGGCAGGGGCTTTACCAACAACGCAAGGCTAAGAGCGATCGCATCCATCAATTACAGCAGCAGATTGAGGCATGGGAAGCGTTGCTGGAAAAGTTGGCAGGGAATGAATGAGCGATCGCATTCCATCGCTACAACAGCAGATTGAGGTTTAGGAAGCCTTGCTGCCAACCTGTAGAGTTATTAACCCTCTTAGCAAACTCCCGCACTTTCTCATCTGGGTCATTCTCTGCTCTGTCCTGCAAGAGGGGTCGAGTCTGGGGATAGTCGGGATATTGCTTGATGATTATCTCAAGTGCTAATCGCCGAGGGTTGCCCTCTCGATCTTTTTTACGCTCAAAAGGGTCATTGATAGCACGATCGCACATAAATTCAAACATCCAAGGCTCATCTTTCCAGCCACGGGCTAATTCTTGCATCGCTGCACGTCGCACATCCCAATTGTCATCGGCAGTCGCCCGTTGTTTGAGCATGGGTAAGGTATCCGGGTCATCTTTCCAGCCACGGGCTAATTCTTGCATCGCTGCTTGTCGCACATCCTCATCGTCATCGGCAGTCGCCCGTTGTTTGAGCAGGGGTAAGGTATCGGGGTCATCTTTCCAGCCACGGGCTAA
>JBFLZA010000769.1:0-3929 GCA_040756535.1 Cyanobacteriota bacterium | reverse complement strand
CAAGTCAAAAGCAAGCAGAATCAAAGCTGCTGCCAGCACGGGTGTAGCGAGTAGCTGAAGAGCTGTCGTTGCTAGGATCGACCAGCAGAACAAAGGCATCTGATTAAGCCCCATTCCCGGCACCCGCATCTTTAAGATGGTAACGCCAATATTGAGACCCCCCAAAATGGAGGAGGTTCCCGCAATCAAGAGGCTCATAATCCAGATTGCCTCACCCGCCTTGCTAGCTACCGTACTCAAAGGCGGATAGGAAGTCCAACCTGCCTCGGCTGGCCCAACAAAAAAGCTGGTCATGAGCAAAATACCGCCCACGGCATTCATCCAAAAGGCTACGGCATTTAACTTCGGGAACGCCATATCCTTCGCACCAATCATCAGGGGAACCAGATAGTTAGCGAAGGCACCCGTTCCCGCTGGGACGACCCACAGGAAAATCATGATCGTCCCGTGCATCGTAAATATTCGGTTGTAGGTTTCAGGACTGACAAAATCGGAAGCAGGCGTTGCCAACTCCGTGCGAATAATCGTTGCCAGTACCCCACCGATAAAGAAAAATAAGAACGCGGTCACAAGGTATTGAATACCAATGACCTTGTGGTCGGTATTAAATGTGAAGTACTCATGCCATTTCCTGTACCCAGGTTCTAGAGCTTGGGCAGGCTGATTGGCTTGTTCTTGAAGCTCTGCTTGTGTCATGCTTGTTGTCCGTTTTTATCAGTTAGTAGTCATGGGTAGTTATTGGTAGTTAGTAGTCAGTACTAGTAGCTAGTAGTTTTTCCTACAACCACTAGCCACTAGCCACTAGCCAATAACAACTAACCTCTAACCACCAACAAATAACCAATTACAGTTGGCTGCTCACCGCTAAATGGTGAGCTAGAGATTTGGGATGGGAGTGTAGCTGTTCTAGAGTTTGCGAGTCAATGCCCATTTCATGAGCGTAAGGTTCGAGAAACTCCTTGCTTGACATCTCACTGGGATTGGCGGCAACGCTTTTATTTAAATTTTCGTTGCTGGCAACTTGCTGTTGCTCCTGCATCCATGCCTGAAATTCTTCGGGGGTTTGAACAAAAAGCTGTGCTCCCATTGCACCGTGATAGGCACCGCAGAGTTCAGCACAGACTATCGGGTACTGACCCACTTTATTGGGTGTGAACCGAAGCTTGGTTTCCCGACCGGGGATCGCATCTTGCTTAAGACGGAACTCCGGCAGCCAAAACGCGTGCAGAACGTCTTGGGCGCTAATCTCGAGATCCACTTCTTGACCAACTGGGATATGCAATTCGCCTGTTGTGATCCCACTCTCAGGGTAGGTAAACAACCAGGCATATTGCAGCCCCATAACATTAACGGTTAACGGTACTGGTTTGCCTCGATTTTCTGGAGAAGCTCCCAAACCTAGAGCAATCGATCCTTTACTCGGAGCGAGGGCTATGAGATTTTGATCAAGATTTCCTTGAGGTGACATCTCATGAGCGTGAGCAACCTTCGCCTCATAATGGTCATGAGAAGCCATAGGATCAAGTCCTCCCATGGAATTATAAATCTCAAAGCTGTATATGGAGATGATCAAGACAGTAATAGCAGGAATTGCTGTCCAAACAATCTCTAGGGGGACATTCCCATGAATCGGCGGTCCATCTGTGTTGTCATCTTTGCGCCGGCGAAATCTAATCGCTGCGAGGATAAGCGTGCCCTCTACCAGTAGAAACAGACCTGTGGCAATGGTCATCATCATGTTGAAGAGTGCGTCCACTTGGGATGCTTCATCCGATGCTGCCACGGGTAGGAGACCGTGGTTTTGACCGTACCACAAACTGATCAGGGTTAAGGCGATACCCGCCAGTAGGGTTGCAATTTGACTTGGAATGTTCACAGTGTTCGCTAGTTTAGGATTTTAGTGCATTACTTTGTGTTCAAAGCAGTGGAGTTAAAGCCCTTGTTGATTCGGCTTTTCATCTGAAAACTCCCAATCCCTCAAGAGCGACAGGGAGCTTAGGCTGAGACCACCTTTACTTTCCAGGGTAGTTCAGCGATTCCACTGTAACGTGGTTAGCGTTAGCTTAGCTTGCGGGTAGCGCATAGCAGAACACAGTCGGGCATTAACCTAGTACTTGATGCTTCCTTCTTCAGGGGTCTCACTGCTCCTCTGTGCCCTAAGGTACCCTCTCCTATTTAAATTTCAATCTCTCGAAAGGGATAGGTAATTTTTGGAAGCCTTCTGGAACCTACATCATTTACCCATTGGGCGTTTGAAGCTATGGCTTCTTTGTCGTTATTGACTACGATAAGACAGTTCATCCGTAACCGCTGATACAAGTGCTTCTACTGGAGAAATTATTTAATAGTTTTTTGGAAATCTTTCCAGAAACCCATAAACTCTTTACAAAGTAGGGGAGTCGATAATCACTCGAAAAAAAAAAGTAAAGTTTTATACAGCGTTCAGGGCACAGCTCACAATATGAAAAATCTCTAAAACTATATCAGCTCCAACGAGAGCGTCATTAGAGTGGTAAGGAGAGTCCGGTATTCTTCATCAAGCCAGATGTTAGGTTGAAAATGAGTGGCTACTCTCATTGGTGTGTTCATTTTAGATAAATTTGCAATTGGTGCTATGGCTGAATCAGTTCTCTATCGGTCGGCTACCAGGCAGGAGCCATCCCAGCCGAAAGATCGCATTCGCCGCTTCGTATGGAAAATCGCGATCGCAACGCTGCTATTGATGGCAGTAGGCAGTGCAACACGAGTCATGAACGCGGGTCTCGCCTGTCCTGATTGGCCGCTATGCTATGGTCAGTTGGTGCCCAGCCAGCAGATGAACTTCCAAGTATTTCTGGAGTGGTTTCACCGACTGGATGCAGCCTTGATTGGCATCAGCACGATCGCACTGGCGGGTTTATCGTGGTGGTATCGGCGTTCTTTACCCAACTGGCTTCCTTGGGCTGCAACATTCGCCTTAGGTCTGATTGTTTTCCAAGGCGTTTTGGGTGGACTGACAGTAACACAATTGCTCCGGTTTGATATCGTCACCGCCCATCTGGGAACTGCGCTGCTATTTTTCTCCACCTTGCTCGTCATGGGTACAGCACTCTTGCCCTACAAAGGCACGGGTGTTGTGGGTAAGTTGCCTTGGGTCGGTTTAACAGCCGCGATTCTGGTTTACCTACAAAGTCTCTTGGGGGGATTAGTCGCATCCCGTTGGGCACTGCACCAATGCTTCGGCTTATCTCAACTGTGTACCGTAATGAATAGCCATATTGCTGGCGTAGTCCCGGCAACCGTTGCTACATTAGCGGTCGTGTTTATGGCATGGCGCACACCTGCACTCCACCCCACCCTCAGGCAATTCGCTAACATAGCTGGTGGATTGGTGGTTTTGCAAATCCTCTTGGGTGTTGCCACCTTCCGATTACACCTGCAAGCCGAACCCCTGACGGTTACCCATCAAGCCGTGGGAGCCGCTTTACTAGGAGTGCTGGTCGCCTTCACCGTTTTAGCATGGCGTGACTGTGCGACAACGACTAGTGAGGTGAAGCCTTTGACCCAAGAGGCTTCTGCTACCTCAACCGCCTAAGAGGTTACTGCGTGATTGTTCCTTAGAAGAACTAGAACAGTGCGCCTATTGTTTCAAGAAGAAGTTAAGGAATTGGTGAAGTAATGATTGGGACAAGTGTCTCCCGTCAACATGAAAATTTCCTGCAAGTTATTCAAAGCTACTATCAACTGACAAAACCTCGGATTATCCCACTGCTCCTCATCGTGACAGCAGCGGCGATGTGGTTGGCATCAGATGGACAGGTAGACCCTTTGTTGCTGCTAGTCACCCTTGTCGGAGGAACCCTGGCTGCTGCTTCTGCCCAAGTGCTTAATTGTATTTATGACCGTGACATTGATTACGAAATGCTGCGAACGCGCCATCGCCCGATCCC
>JBFLZA010000768.1:0-3934 GCA_040756535.1 Cyanobacteriota bacterium | reverse complement strand
TGGAACAGTGAAACTTTGGAGTACCCTTACTGGAAAGTGTCTCAAAACATTAGATGCCCGTGTGGATCGAGTGTATTCTGTTGCCATCAATGTAGAGGGTACAACTTTAGCTAGCAGCGATGACCAAGCAATAAATCTTTGGGACATTCACAGTGGGAGATGCTTACACACCTTATTGGGACATACCAGTCGAATCAATTCAGTAGCACTCACTCCAGACGGCAACATCCTAGCTAGTGCCAGTGATGACCAAGCAATAAAGCTTTGGGACATTCATTGCGGGAGATGTTTAAATACCTTAGTTGGACATACCAGTCGGGTCAATTCAGTAGCAATCACTCCAGACGGCAATATTCTAGCTAGTGCCAGTGATGACCAAACAGTAAGGCTTTGGGACATTCATAACGGGAGATGTCTACATACCTTATTTGGGCATAGCAGTCGAGTTAATTCAGTAGCAATCAGTCTAGATGGCAGAATGCTAGTTAGTGGTAGCGCCAATGCAATAATCAAGCTCTGGGATATTTTTACAGGAGAATGCTTGAAAACTTTTCAAGACCAATCTAGTGGACTAAATTCAATAGCATTGAGTCCTGACAACAGTACATTGGCTATTACTTGCAACGATCAAACTGTAAAGTTTTGGGATGTGAATGCTGGTGAATATCAAAAAATTTTGCGGGGGCAGATTAACCAAGTCTATTCAGTTGCTATAAGTCCATATGGTGCTGTTTTAGCAAGTGGGGGGGACGACCAAACCATAAAGCTCTGGGATACTCACACGGAGGAATGCTTACTAAGTATGCACGGACACAGCGGTTTGGTCTGGTCAGTTGCTATCAGTTCAGATGGCGACACCCTCGCTAGTGGAAGTGCTGACCAAACTATCAAATTATGGAGTATTCGCACTGGAGAATGTTTAAGAACTTTACAGGGACATAGCAGCAAAGTCTATTCAGTCACTATTAGTCCTGACAGGAGGCTATTAGCAAGCAGTAGTGATGACCAAACTATAAAACTCTGGAATATTGATACTGGAAAATGTCTAAATACCTTCTATGGTCATACTGACAAAGTTTGGTCAGTTACTATTGCTCCTGATAGTAAAACCCTTGCTAGTGCAAGTCGTGATAAAACTATCAGACTGTGGGATATTGATACTGAAAAATGTCTTAAGACGCTTCAGGCGGCTACGAGTAGTATAAATTCAGTAAATTTTAGTCCCGATGGAAAAATTTTAATAAGTAGCGATGATGACCAAACTATAAAACTGTGGGATGTCGGTATCGGAAAATGTTTGAAAATCTTGCAAGGTCATATCGGCAGGGTACATTCAACTGCTCTAAGTCCTGATGGCATAACCTTGGTGAGTAGCAGTAGTGACCTCACGCTGAAGTTTTGGAATATTCAGACTGGAGAATGTTTGAAAACTTTTCAAGGGTTTACTCGTCCAGTATGGTCAGTAGCGATGAGTTCCGATGGTGCAACTGTTGCTAGCGGTAGTTTTGATGAGGCAATCAAACTTTGGGATGTCAAGACGGGCGAGTGCCTAAAGACTCTCAGAGACAGACCCTATGAAGGCATGAATCTTACTAGCGTTACGGGTTTAACGGAAGCTGAGAAAGCCACGCTCAAAGCTTTAGGCGCAGTAGAAGATGGGGCGTTGTAGAGATGCAATGCATTGCGTCTTGTGCGATCGCGTCTTTGCAAGAGAGATAGTGAACTGACGAGCCACGCACCGTTGAGCGTGGCTTCCCCAGACGAGAAAACTCAGCAGTAATACAATAGATTTTTCTGCGTAAATCAACCACTAATAAATTACAAGACCCACAAAATGTGGAATTTGTAATTTATTTATCTCGCTATGCGGGATATTTGATTTGATGTCCGTGTGTGCCAGAAGCGATCGCACATCCACTCTTCGAGGGATAGAATGAGTGCAACTAAATGCCTGCTTCCACGAAAGCGAGGAGGTCGGGGCGTTGTTAAAATCCAGCCGACTGGATTTTAACAACGATATGACTGTTACCTAAAGCCTGGTACTACAATCCGTTGTAGGTGTTCCTGGGGGAAGACCCGGTTTCGCAAGCGATGTCAATCAATATTTAACCCCTGACACTCCCACCCTATCATTACTGAGTTTTTAAAAGCTGTCGTCTTAACATTTTGCTGGTCAAAGTCTCTAGTCTTCTTGAAACCTGATCATATAGCTATTAAACAGTTCATCGATTTTCTGAGCATCATAGACAATCGTCCCCCGCTCATCCCGAAATGGGGTGTGGTCAAAAGCCGTTGGTAGATGTGATCGCAAAAACTACCCCCTTTCCTCGCTTAACTTCTTTAACTTTCAGCACCCATTGATGAGAATGATAATCAAAGGCAGCCGAGAGCAAGCAAGGCTTGCCCCTTTCCTTTAGTGCTTATCAGCACATAGTTAATCAGTTATTACTAAAATAAAAAAGCTCTAATGCCAAACTAGCTTGTAATGCTAGCAGCAACTGATGAGTTGATTTTGCCCTAAACTTAACTGCTCCCAAAAATCAGGCCACCAATCATTGGCACGAATAACTCTCAAAGCTAACATAGGATTGATAGTTGAGGGGTGCCAAGTGGCTCCGGGAAGTTTTAAACGTTTTTGCGGAATGTAGCGATGGGCGCTCTCAATTTCTCCTGAGCCAATTGGCAGACCCAGTGACCGATATTTTTCATAATGAAGAGCGTCGCGAAAACGTTCTAAATACTTAACCAAATTTAGAACTCTTTGTTGCCCTTTCCCCTGCCAATGTCTGAGACGGCTGATGACTTTCTTAACTTGACCTTTGTCAATTAAGTCGAGAGTATGCTTGAGCCAAATGAAACGTATCTTACCTGTCAGTTCCATGGCTTCAGCCGTGGCATAGAGATGCTGTTTAAGATGAGGGCGGTCTAGAATAAATTGAAAATGAGAAAATTCTTCTTCCAGTGCTTCTCGTAAGCCATTACCTCCATCAGCTAAGCCATAAACCAAGGTAAAAGTAGACAGTCCTTGATCAATCGCAGCATTCTTGAGTTGTTGCACCACTTCCGGATATTGACCCATGCGGGCAACAAAAGTGCGTTTGTCTTTTTGTTCCACAGGGCGTGCGAAACCAACTCTCACTTCACGCCAATCCGTTGGTCGCTTACATCTTTTGAGATGGCGAAGCGGTGTGAATTCTTCTGTTTCAGTTGGAGTATGAATTCCCGTGCGAATATGAGAACCATCTAGTTCTACCAAAACTCTATTCCAACCACACCTTCTCTTGGGTGGCTCTTGGTTTTTGAAGCTTGTTTCTAGCACCAGTAATCGGCGTTCTACATATTGTTCAGCGAGGCGGGCGATATTTTCTACCTCTCGCCTGACGGTACTACGTTCTACTTTCCAGCCATAATGTTCTTCAAAACGTGAACTCGCCTGTCCAAATGACTCTTCACTCCCAAAATCGGTTAAAGCTCGCTTAACAGATAGTGAGTATTCCCCATGTTCAATTCCCAATTTTTCTTTAACTGGACGGACTCCCCAGCCCTCTTTCTTATGCCACAAATAGGGAGAAGAAACTTCTACCGTGCCAAAAATTACTGCGTAATTAACTCGCAGGCGGCGGTGGACAACTAAACCTGGCTTTTTAGCTTCTTGTGTGGCTTGCTGCGCTAGCCCATTTAACAACATTGACATGACTCGCAGCCCTACCAAACGTAAGAGTTTGGCTAGCTCAGCGTCGAGTTGCTCCACCTTTTGAGATAGAGAGGATTCTCGTTCCTTAATGGCTTGGAACAGAAGTTGACTCACCTGTTGGATAATGTCAGTATAATCTTGATTCATGGCAGTGTCACAATGTATTTCACATCTTTTCAAGACACTGCCATATTCCTGTTTTTATTTAAAGGAAAAGCCTGATTCTTTTTATCTAAGCTA
>JBFLZA010000767.1:0-3934 GCA_040756535.1 Cyanobacteriota bacterium | reverse complement strand
CTAACCTCTCACCCGTACCTAGTAGTAAGAATGATTGGTGCGCTCTTCCTGGCAAGAATTTGGCGTGAGTCGCTATATGTAACAGTTGGTGATTCAATGAGTTGTCGCGCAAGGTGAAAAAGTCAAACTCTCGATTGAGGAACTCTTGGCCCGAATAAACTCCTTGCGTTGCAGCAGATTCCCGTCGCACGATCGCTTCTAATTCCGGTGGTACATTAGGTAGGGGTCTGAAACCTGCGATCGCCTCCGATACTCCTAAGCCTAGAACAGTAGTCTCTAGATTGTCGCTTGATTTTGAATTTTCTAGGTTAGATTTTGGATTCTCCCCAGAACTTAAGGTAGAAACGGATGAGGTAGAGCCATCCTTTTCCTCTTTGTCCTCTACACCTGAGGATATTCCCGTTACCCTAGTCCTATCTACCATTCTTGCCGTATCCGTCAAGTTAGCGGATAGCACTGTAGAAACGGTGTAGTTCTCTACCAGGTACTTTTCGCCATCAAATAAAGTGCCCATGGGAATGTAGCGTGTTGAGCGGTCTAGGGCAAATACTAGATTTTGAATGTCATTTGCTTTCAGCTCTTTTTCTAAAGGTTTGATTAGCCAATCATAAAGTTGCTTCCCTGTCGCTTTCACCTCATCAAGATTTGAGAGGCGATTTTGTAATAGCTGACGAAATTTCGAGACAGTTAAGGCTAACTCAGCTTGATTGACAGGAACTTCCTCACTTTTGAGGATACCTCCCTTCGATGCCCACAATAGCCAGATTTTATCATCTAGCACCAACGGATAAATGAGGATGGTACCGGGTTGAGCTTCGACAATTTTTTGAGCTTTGAGCGCAAACTGATTAGGGTCAATAAATGCCTCATCAGCGGCTTTCTTCCTGCGGATGGCTACTTCTAACTCTTCTAAAGATTGATAATAGTTTTGCCTTAAGGCTGCTCGCTGTTGTAACAGTTGCTCTAATTCTGAACACCGTATTTGCTGGCATTCATCAACTCGATAACCGAAGGTGATTAGGCTACCATATTCCCCAAGAATCTGTTCCTCCGTGGGTGTAATGGTTAGACTGGCAGGCTGACCTTGTTCTGTATTATTGATTCTGGGGTTACCCGTATACTCACGTAACTCCTGTCCTTTCAGCAGTTCGATTACCTGCTGCGCTTCCAGAGGACGGGTTTGGGCTAGCAGTAAATTGGTAAACGAGCGATAGACGTTGGTGGCACTCAATCCAGTAAGATTTTGAACAGCTTGCGGAAAAGATTCTTGTAACCAATCCGGCAATCCAGCAATTACTCTAGGAACTTGTTGTTCATTTTTATTAACCGCTCGCTTGAAATAAGCAATAGCCGTTGCTAACAGATCGGATTCTTGATATAGGCGGGCTACTCCAGCTAATGCACTGAAACTATTGTTGATGGAGATTGCTTCTTGATACGCTGCGATCGCTTGTTGTTTCTGCCCTGCGTTTCTATAGATTTCACCCAGAACTTCTAGAGTTAATGCTTCTAAATCGCGATTTTTTATAGTTTTGGCAATATCTCGACCTTGGTTAATCAACTCCAGTGCTTTTTGAAAGTCTCCATTTTGAGAATGAGCCAAACTTAAAACGATCAGCGCTAACGCTTCAATGCGCGAACTTTTGATTTCTTGGGAAAGGTCTAACCCAAGTTCCGCTAATTTAAGCGCTGGTTGAATGTTGCCTTGTCCTAAATAAGCCAAACCCTGCATTACGGAAGAAGCACTTTCTTCCTCTCGTTTTTTCAGTTGTTGTAAAACTTCTCTACTTTCTGTAGTAGATTGAATCGCATTCTGGTATTTGCTTTGCTCTAGGTAAAGACCCGATAAGGTTAAGAGTGAAGAAGCAGCAGCCTTAGAAACGTTATTTTCCTTCGCCACCTTTAATCCTTCTTGAGCAAAAAGCATAGCCTTTTGCTTCTCTCCGATTGAGTTGTAAACTCTCCCCAGAATGGCTAGCGCGTTTGCTTCTAAGCGGTAGTCTTGAATTGTCCAAGCTGTAGTCAAGCTTGAAATTGCCGCCATCCTTGCTTTTCGGTACTCATTCGGTGTTGATGCCAAAGACTGATAAGCATTAGCTAATGTCAAAAAAGCTACTGCCTTGGCTTGAGAATTTTGTTGTTTTTGAGCCAGCACTAAACTATCTTGAGCTGACGCAATAGCTTTTTTGTGTTTCCCTATCGAATTGTAAGCATCTCCTAAAGCCAGCAGGAGGTTTAATTCAGTATCAGACTCTCCAAGTTCTCTTGCTAAGGGTAGGATTGATTTGGAAAGTTCGATTGTTTTATGAGAGTCATCTACAGAAGTATAGGCATTGACTAACTCTCGAAGAGTTTTAATTTCTTCGGCACGAGTTTTGGTACTTTTATTAGAGGGAACGCTCAAGTTTGTATCATTTTTTACATCGGGCTGAATGCTTGGCTCTGTTTTTGGTGATTGACGGAGGTTGAATATCTCTATCCCATCTCGCTTGAATTGATCAGCCTCAGTTTGTACAATAGAAGCCATTTGATTGGGAATCGCTGCCAGCAAGGATGGAGCTGAGTACAACGAACCAAGCAAAGTTGCGGCCGCACAGCCAAAAACTCTCAAACGTAGATACATAATAAGGACAAGATTGGCAGGAGCCAAGATACAAGAGCGCTTGCTTCAGCAGGATATCTGCTCTTAGGAAACTCCTAATCTACCTAGAGTAGGACTTATGAACGTTCGCTTCGACTTTGGGCCACGAAAAAATGCTTGCGATCGCTTAGACAAGTTATCATAAATACCTAATTACCACTGAGCCAGCATTGCTTCGTTGGGATTGATTTTAGGCTCAAGGAGAAACAAAATGGTAGCTTCACTTGGTCATTAGTCTTGTACTCTGCCATCTTGGTAGAAAGACTTTGCTCTTTTTTGCAATCTCCTGCTCATGGTTTGGTTTAAACGTTCCTTTCGCTTCCCAATCGTGACGACAATACTAGCGGTGGCTTTAACGCTAGGACTAGCCGTCAATCTCTCAGCACAGGTACCCTCTCAGTTGTACCGTAGCTCCCTCAGTAACCAATTACCCAACCAATGGGAATTTAGGGCTCCGCGTGGCCCAGGCGCTCCCGTTCCCGATAATCGGCAGGGTGGAGCAACAAGAGGGGGTGAATGCATTGAAGACAAGACCGAACTCACAGCCTTGGTTCCAGCTTCTGGCATAGGACTAACCGCAAATGAGTATCCCACTGTCTATTGGTATATGCCGAAGTCATCGGCATCAGAATTGGAGTTTGTGCTGCGGGATGCTACAGATCGGGAGATTTACTCTATGAAATATGCCTTGGCGAAATCTCCGCCAGGAGTAGTGACAGGTACTCCTGGCATTATGAGTTTATCTGTTCCTGCCTTGGCTGGCTTCTCTCCTTTAGAGATTGGTCAGGAATATCAATGGTCATTAGCGTTAATTTGCAATCCTCTCGATCGCTCCAGCGATTACATAGTTGAGGGCAAAATCAAGCGAACCCTACCCGATCCAACCCTAATACAGACGGTTCAGCGAGCGACTCCTCAAGAGCGCATTGCTCTGTATGCTCAGGCTCGGCTTTGGTATGAAACAGTAGGCACTATGGCTGAGTTACAGCGCGCTCAACCGAATGATTATGAACTCAAACAGGCTTGGAGGAAACTCCTCAATTCCGTAGACTTGGATACTACCTTCAAAAGACGAGAATTAAAAAGGGTTGAAGGTTAAAGGTTAGGAGGTGAGAACATTGAACGAAATTGCTGACAGCAGTCCCCACCCCAACTAAATGTCGGCAGGGGTCGCCCGTTATACCCTTGGTTAACGGGTGGGGAATGCCGACCCATATAAAATTGAGCGGTAGCGAATCCTTATTCTGGAGTATCCTGCTGCTCAACATACTGTTTTAACTGTTCAATAGTTAC
>JBFLZA010000766.1:2267-3939 GCA_040756535.1 Cyanobacteriota bacterium | reverse complement strand
CTTTGCCCTTTGCCCTTTGCCCTTTGCCCTTTGCCCTACCCGAAGGGTTTGACACTCACGCCTGCGATGTTACCCCCATCAATCAAAGTGAACCGCAAAACATACCAGACTCCAAGCAGATACGGCCGCTGTTGAGAAAGTTAAACTAGAAATTGGAAAGATATCAACTGAAGCGTAACGCAGCTTCCAGAGAAGTTGAGTCAAAGCAAGACGCACAAGGAAATTCTGATGAAGAACAGTTCCTGGATAAGGGCATGGATGGGACGCCAATCAATCAATGGTTCGATCAAACAACAGGCGACACACAATGGGGTTTCGAGGCAACAAAAACAACAGATTGCTCCACGTAACCTTTGGCGTCTTGCTGCCAGCTTACTCCTGTTTCAAGGAGTAATGTTGAGTACTCCAGTTCAAGCGCAGCAGACAGAACCGAAAACTCTCACTTATGGAGAGTTCTTGAAAAAAGTTGATGCTGGAGAAGTCTCTAGAGTAGAACTTGACCAAGGAATGAGGACTGCAAAAGTTACGCTAGAGAGGCAGAAGACACCCGCAGAGGTAGTTTTACTCGATCAAAATCCAGAATTGATCGAGAAACTTCGTGAAAAAAAGGTGGAATTGGATGTTGAAGCCTCTACCGATAACTCAGCGGCTGTGGGTTTGATTGCCAACTTATTTCTACTCTTATTGCTGCTAGCAGGATTAATGATGATTCTGCGTCGCTCTGCGAGTAGTTCAGGACAAGCGTTAAACTTCGGCAAATCCCGTGCGCGGTTCCAGATGGAAGCAAAAACCGGGGTAACGTTCAATGACGTTGCCGGGATTGAAGAAGCCAAAGAAGAACTGCAAGAAGTTGTCACCTTCCTCAAACAACCCGAACGCTTCACCGCCGTGGGGGCACGTATTCCTAAAGGGGTGCTGTTGGTTGGCCCTCCAGGAACCGGAAAAACCCTCTTAGCCAAAGCAATTGCAGGTGAAGCAGGGGTTCCCTTCTTTAGTATCAGTGGCTCTGAATTTGTAGAAATGTTCGTCGGTGTCGGGGCATCTCGTGTCCGCGACTTGTTCAAAAAAGCCAAAGAGAATGCTCCTTGCCTGATCTTTATTGATGAAATTGACGCAGTAGGCAGACAGCGTGGTGCAGGCATTGGTGGGGGTAATGATGAACGAGAGCAAACCCTTAACCAGTTGCTTACTGAGATGGATGGGTTTGAAGGGAATACCGGAATTATTATTATCGCAGCTACTAACCGACCGGATGTCCTAGACTCGGCTTTGTTGCGTCCCGGACGCTTTGATCGGCAAGTCATGGTAGATGCACCGGATATGAAAGGAAGGTTGGGTGTTCTTGAAGTCCACGGCCGGAACAAACGAATTGCTCCTGACGTTTCTTTAGAAGCGATCGCACGGCGTACCCCTGGTTTTACCGGCGCTGACTTAGCCAACCTGCTTAACGAAGCGGCAATTCTCACTGCTAGACGCCGCAAAGACGCAATCACCATGTTGGAGATCAATGACGCCGTTGACCGGGTGGTTGCCGGAATGGAAGGCACCCCCTTAGTAGATAGCAAGAGCAAGCGCTTGATTGCCTATCACGAAATTGGACACGCGGTTATCGGTACTGTCCTGCCTCACCACGACCCCGTACAAAAGGTTACTTTGATTCCTCGTGGACAAG
>JBFLZA010000766.1:0-2257 GCA_040756535.1 Cyanobacteriota bacterium | reverse complement strand
CGCGTGGACTTACCTGGTTCACTCCTAATGAAGAACAGGGGTTAGTGTCTCGCGCTCAACTCCTCGATCGCATCACAGCAGCCTTGGGGGGTAGGGCGGCAGAAGAAGAAATTTTTGGTGACGCTGAGGTGACGACGGGGGCAGGTGGCGATTTGCAAACCGTAACCTCCCTGGCACGGCAGATGGTAACTCGCTTTGGCATGAGTGATTTGGGCCCTCTAACCTTAGAAGAACCCAACGGAGAAGTCTTTCTCAATAACGGCTGGACGGCACCGCGATCGGAGTACTCAGAACAGATTGCCGCCCGAATTGATGCACAAGTACAGGAAATTGTCAACCACTGCCACCAAAAAGCTCGTCAAATTATCCGCGACAATCGCGAAGTCGTTGACCAATTAGTGGAACTGCTCATTGAGAAAGAAACTATTGACAGCGACCAGTTGCTGCAAATTATGGACGAACACACCCAGTTGCCAGGGGAAACGCTGGTGGTTTCAGGGTGATGGGAATGATGAATTATGAATTATGAATGGGGTTTGAGTTCTCGTTTTCATTCCTAATTAGAAGAAGAGGGAACGGGAAACTCCAACTTGCTCGTTCCCTGTTCCCCGTTCCCCGTTCCCTGCCCGAAGGGCTTGATGGCTTTAATCCCTGCTTTGTGCGTAATTAACTCCCGACCCAGAGCTAACTTGTTGGCTGTACATCGCCCGCAGGACTAGCGCTGGGTCTACGTATTGGTTGGTATATTTTATCCCCCAATGGAGATGAGGTCCGGTGGTACGACCCGTCATCCCCACTCGACCAATTCTGGCTCCTGATGGCACTTGTTGACCGACCCATAGAAGGATACCACCCGTGCGATCGATTAAATAACGACGCCCCTCATCAGTTCCTACATGCCCTTTCATGTGGCAGTAGACATGAGTCCACTCACCTGATTGAATCTTGACTGAGGTGCCGCAGGAGGTATTGTCCGAAACTTCTATAACCTGGCCAGTCCACCAGTTGCGGATGTAGCTTCCGTCTGGAGCGGCAAGGTCTAAGCCTCGATGAAATTCCCATCCTCCACCTCCTGTAGCAGAGCGACGGTAACCGAAGCTAGAGGTATAAGTTTGAAAGTTTTCTACGGGAAAGGAACCGCCTTGCCAGGAATTGCGGCTGGCTACCGAAACTGAGGGTTCTGCCATGGCTTCACCTCGACGGTTGGCAATGCCCGCCATGGTGATGAAACCTATTAAACTCAGCAAAGTTAAACGTAGAAGTTTAGAGCGAAAATTCTTGCACTGTTGGTTCCGGCTAGCCTTAGAGACTTGTTGCATTTCTTCTTTACTAATGGTTTGTGACTGCTATTTTTCAGTAGCAAGCACCCAAGACAACTCACTGATTTTGTTTACTTGGCGTAAGAGTGGTGAGAGTTCACTGGATGGATTTTTACTCCCACACAAATAATTCCTCGCAGGATCTTACTCTATGAATCTGGTCTGTCACCACCTTTTTGAAGTTCTATTGACCTAGACGTGGCAGTTATTGCCGAGATGCACTGTAACATTCAATGGGAGGCAGAGCCTCGATATTCTTTCAGGCAGAGCCTAGGATTTAGGTTAGAGAGCAGCTACACAAACTAAAGAAGAAGGTTTCGGTATTCCTCCTTTTCTGTGCTTTTGTTAAGATTCCTAAATAGCTGTTAATTTTCTGCTCTTCACTGCCTCTCTACCCATGCTGACTGACATATTTCCATTTCGATTCGCGCTGGATACAACTGCGATCGCAGGTACATCTCTGTGGGCGTTATCCTTGTATTTGGGTTTTTCGCCCTTGTCCGGATGGTTCATGGAGCAACTCAATCGCTGGTTTAACTTTGCCGAGCGCTCTCTCTACATCTCAGCGGAGGAATTTGAGAAGACTCGCAAAGGTAGAGAAGCGCAAAATGCCTTTTACGCCTCCGTTTTCAGTATCGTACCCTTTTTAATTGTCGGCGCATTATGCAACTGGGGCGTTGACCTTAGTTTAGGTCGCAGTTGGTCAATTAGTATGGGTATCCTAGCCTGTATGGGTTGTGGGGTTTACGAACTAGGGCGTCGGGATGGGCAGTCGAATTAGTCATTGGTCATTGGTTATTGGTCATTGGTCATTGGTCGTTGGTCATTGGTCATTGGTCATTGGTCATTAGTCATTAGACATCTCCGGAAACCCCTGACTCTTTGCGGGGAGTAGATTCCAATGATTACGTGAGACTTGCAACCTTAGTCAGTTTTGA
>JBFLZA010000765.1:0-3948 GCA_040756535.1 Cyanobacteriota bacterium | reverse complement strand
CAACCCAAAGGCAATCGAGGCACTCATACAACTGCTGGGGACAACTCAGAATGATTCCATCCGCTGGCAAGCCGCCGAAAGCTTAGAGAAAATCGACCCTGGCAACCCAAAGGCAATCGAGGCACTCATACAACTGCTGGGGACAACTCAGAATGATTCCATCCGCTGGCAAGCCGCCGAAAGCTTAGAGAAAATCGACCCTGGCAACCCAAAGGTAATCGAGGCACTCATACAACTGCTAGGCACAACTGAGGATGATTCCACCCGCAGGCAAGCCGCTCTGAGCCTGGGAAAAATCGGCACGGGCAACCCAAAGGTAATCGAGGCACTCATCAAAGTGCTGGAGACAACTCAGAATGAGGACATCCGTTGGCAAGCCACCCTAAGCTTGGAAAAAATCGGCACGAGTCATCCCAAGGCGATAGAAGGGCTGACAGAACTGCTACGCACCAGTCGGAATGTGCCCGCCCGCCAACAAGCCGCCGCCATCTTAGAGAAAATTGGTATTGGCAATCCAAAGGCTATCAAAGGACTCAGAGAATTGCTGCGTACCCATCACAATGCCTACACCCGTTTGCTCGTTACCGAACTCCTACCGAAAATCACAGCTCTTACTAAAGAGCAAACTCAACAGGCTGAGGATGACCTGCTGTTATTTCTGCAAGTGACGCGAGTTAAAGAGACAGTCGATCGCCATGGCTAATTGACCGCTTTGCAGTGAGTTATTTTCCCAGCTTGCAAGTCTGGAAAATTTGCCAAAACCGCCAACGCTCTCGTAACTCATTGATTGGCATAGAAAATCCCACCCAAGATAAGGATTTAATTTTTGCAAAAGCTGAAGTAGCTAGTATCAGCCAGCGTAAACAGTTTCTTCAGAGTCAACTTCTCAAAGGACAACAGGCATCCAAATCAGACGTTTTGCGCTCAGCGACTCATCATCATTGTTTCCATTTCTCCGGTCATGCTGAGTACAATTTTGAGAATCCTCTTGACTCCTACCTGATGCTTTCGGAAAACAGCGAGGAGAACCTGACCCTGAATACAATCTTCGCTGATATGCACATGCCCCAGGCAGACTTAGTTACCCTCTCCGCTTGCTGCACTGGTGTCGTTGATGCCTTTCAACCCACCGAAGAGCATTTAGGACTAGCCACTGGCTTTTTACTTGCTGGTGCCAAGGCAGTCATCGGCAGTCAGTGGAAAGTCAACTCTATCTCAACCGCCTTTCTGCTGGATGAATTTTATCGACAACTGGATGAGACGGATAATAAAGCCGTTGCCTTGCAAAATGCCCAGAACTGGTTGCGTCGTTGCACTGCTGACCAACTGAGGGAACGAGCTAAGACCTGGGACTTGAGTCAACTAGAGCCAAGAGAGCAGTTCCGCTTGGAGAGGGTACTCCATCGTTTAAAGGGCATCCCCTACGAGAATCCTTATTACTGGGCAGCGTTTATCCTGACTGGATCTTAGAGCATGAGTATTATTAGTCACCGTTTATCCTGACTGGATGTTAGAACATGAGTGCCAGCGATACCTTAAGTGATGATATTAATGATGGAGATATCTTCATCTGTGAGGCTTTCAAGCAAATCTTAGTAAATCCTCCTGCTGAACTAGAGCAGAGACTAGGTAGCCAAGCGCGTCTCGCCATTGCCACCCACTTAGCGCAACTGCCACCTCCAGATCAGCTTGACCCAGCGGCAATGGCAAATCACATCACAAAGTTTTGCCAGCGACCAGGGAATGAGGATCTAAAAGAATGGTTAGGAGAAATCTTTGATCGCCTTAATAAGGATGGTATCGACAAGCTAGTCACAAAAAACCTCGACCCTGATGATGAAGCAGACGCACTGCCTCCAACGGACATAATCGTGCTTAACAACGAGAGTCGTGATATCTGGCAATCCCTGCAAAAATGGGCAACTGAGGAGCTAAATCAGAACAATCAAGGTAATCAAACTCAGGTGCAGGGTCAGGGCGAGCGAGGAAATCAAAATGCTTCCAATTGATACGATTTTGCCTAACCAACGCTACAAGATATTGATCTCCCCCGTTAATAAGGGAGGCTGGGGGGGGGTCATAAGTATGACATCCTACACCGAGCGATTAGAAATGAACGCTATCGCGTCCCGCTGACGCTATCGCGGCTACACAAACAAAATCCTCACTAAAGCTCCGGGCCTGCGCGGGTTTGAAACCCTAAATTATCCATAGTCCGCGTAGGCACACTACCCTTCGGGAAGAGCTTCGCCTAACGTTGTATAGCCCCAGATTTTAATCTGAAGGCAGCAGGTGCCAGATATGAATCCAACTCAAACTAATGCCACCGTCAAAGTTTTATCCCCCACGGTACACCTGTATCACTATGTGCTGGGGAACAGCATCAATGACCGCCCTGACAAGCTGAACGACCGACGAGAAGTCTTCAGGAAAAACTTACAGGAACTAGTCGCGCACCTGACTAGCAGCACCGACAAAAGTGCATCTATTGTGGTTAAATTAGTCCCTGTTGAACAAGACCGACCTTATGGAACCGTCTTAGACCTGACAAATGTCCCTGCTGAGTATAAAAAAAACAACGATGACCGACTGTACCTGAATACAAGTATTATTCGCAGCCGTCTTGCTGCTCGTCGCCTGAATGACACCTACCTGCTGCGCTTCACCAGCTTCGTTCCCTCGGTACAGCAAGAACAGCCCCTGCCAGTTTTTGCCAATCTTGGCGAACATATTGCTAGGTTACCCCCGGAACTTGGACAAACGGTAATCCTTGCCGCTATTCTCCCAACCTCCCAATATTCGACTCGAGATATTCCCCTGGTAGCTGCTAACTGCCTCAGTAGCTACTACGGCACTTCCATCGATTCTGACAAACTGATAATAAACGAGTTTCTAGGCAGTCCTTTTTGTATTTATGCCAAACGTGTTATCCTCAAGCAGTTTGAAAAATATTCTCTCGAATCTATCCAACTAGCCTGCGTTTTTCTTTACAAAGACCAAGGAACTGAGCAGCAAGCCAATAAAGTTTACCGAATCCTTCAAGATATGCTGCTCAGCTATCATAAAATTCAGTTCTTTCATTTCCAAAGCATTACTTTAAAAAAGGTTATCGCAAAACAGTATGAAGCCCTCGAACATCTCACAGAGGAATATTCTCAGAAAGAATGGAATAGCCAATCCCTGAAAAAGCTACCGCAAGAATCTCTGGAATACTATAAAAGGCTCTCTTTTCTGGAAGATCAAGCTAGTACGGTTCGAGTGAATCAGAGTAACTATCAAGAATGCATCCGACAAATTGAGGAACAGACAGGACAGAAAGTGCCTCAATTTTTTGCCGAGTTTGAGCAAAACATAAATTTTTATCTGGAGCAGATAAAAATCAACATTGGCTTTCTCAGTCCAGGCATCCAACTTTTTGAGAAGCTGATGCTAAGTGTTCAAACTCAAGTGAGCCTCGACGAGGCTGAATACCAAAAGAAACAGAAAGAGCTAAGAGAGAGAGAGGAAGATTTACAGAAGCACCAAGAAGAGCAACAAAACAAACTGGCACAAATTCTAGCCGGTGTCGGTGCAGCGATTGGAGTGGGTCAGATTATTAACCCACCCATCACCGCCACTATCTCTCAATGGTGCGACAAAGATAAAACTGAACCGTCCGTATCCAGCTCTTGGCTAGGCGCAGGGGCGACTATTGCTCTGAGTATGGTGTTTGGCATTATTATCAGTGTGATAGTGTATCGATGGTTTACTAAGCCGAAAGTCTAAATGCGACCTCCTCATGATGCGATCGCTCTTACCTGACGATTGAATGGATGTGTGAAGCGTAGCGATCGCCTAACTCGAATCACCCATAATAAAATTAACCCAGTTGGCGATCGCATTACCAATGGAAACTCTGACGCTAAAAGTACCCCCTACTGTAGGTCTGACAGACGAGCAGTTTTATCA
>JBFLZA010000764.1:0-3971 GCA_040756535.1 Cyanobacteriota bacterium | reverse complement strand
CAGAAATTTAGATTTGTTCGGGGTTTAGAGCGGAGTAAACGTCACACAGCCAAGCTGAGGTAACGCGGATAAGCTCAGCCACTTGCAGTGAAAGCGATCGCACGAAACCCGAAAACAGCAGAAGCGATCGCTAACTTCACCAGGATAGGTCAACCCTGAGAGCGGCAAGTTAATTCAAACCGACTCCAACTCTCCATCAGGTTAGGTGTGAAGCCTAAATCGGTATTCTAGATATATCAAGCATCAACGCTATCCCATCCAGGAAATTTGAGTACTGCCCTGCGTGGTGTGGTGTAATGGAAGCGTAGGTGATTCCCTGCAATAGTGGTCTAGCAATAGTGATTTAAAACACGGCTGGTACCGATGCGGGGGAATCTTCTAGTTCTTGACGAAGAAAGCGATGAAGGATGAGCAAGGAAGGATGAAAGAAGATATGATGCGAGTCCTGCCCGTTGTGGGCAGTATTCATCTGTTGAGATTTCGTTCTTCCTTTGATGGGAAGCCTCATCCCTAGTGAACGGTATTCAACCTTTATCCAAAAAGCCTTCATCCTTACTGATGACTGACACGGTTCTCGCATCCTCAGACTTTATCTTTAAAAAACCTTTCATGCAGACCAAAGCTTTTAATGAGCTTTTCCCACTGTTTAATACAGCTAACCCAGAGACATTAGAATGGCTGCTGTCTGTTGTGGTCGAACACGAGTACCCAGCAGATAGAGCTGTCTTAATGGAAGATGCCTGGGGCAACGCCGTTTACTTTATTGTCTCCGGTTGGGTCAAAGTTCGACGCCTTTATGGGGAAAACGTTGTTACTCTAGCGATTTTAGGACAGGGTGATTTTTTTGGGGAAATGGCGATTCTCGATGAATCTCCTCGTTCAACGGATGTGATTGCACTAACTGACGTAAAATTACTTAGCGTTTCTGCCCAACGCTTCATTCAAACCCTCTTTAAAGACCCCCAGTTGCACCACCGGATGTTGCAACTGATGGTGCGGCGACTCCGACAAACCAATCTCCGCTTTCAACGACGCCATCAACCCCCAGCAGTTAAGTTGGTCAGTACTCTAGTTAGCTTGGCAGAAAGCTACGGTGAACCGACTGAAAAGGGTACGGAAATCTTTAACATCCCTTACAAGGACTTGGCAGACATCTCGGACCTCAGCGCTGAGGATACTGCCAAAATTATGGAAAAGCTTGAAAGTAAGGGCTGGATAAAGATTGACCAAGCCCATGAGGCTCTGTGCCTAATCCATCTCAAGCAGCTGACTCATTTAGCAGGACGGGTTTAGAGTAAAAGGCAAGAGGCGAGGAAAAAAGTTGACCTGAAGGGATGGGGAGTACTCCCCATCCCCAGCCAAGAAACAGCTTACTGTTGCTACTCTAAAAGCTAATTGCTTAATCAAGCTAAGAATGACACAAACCACCACCGTTCGCCCCACTGGCTTAAACCGCATCGCACCCACAATCCATTACCATGTGGCAATGCCTCAACCGGAATTGCACCTGTTTGAAGTAACGCTCTTGGTGCAAGGTTACTCTGAACCTGTGCTGGATTTGAAAATGCCTGTTTGGACACCAGGTTCTTATCTAGTGCGGGAGTATGCCAAACATCTTCAAGACTTTTCTGCCGATACGGGTAACCGACAGCAGCGATTAAAATCGCGCAAAATTGGCAAAAATCACTGGCAAATTGATACAGCCGATACCGCAGAAATTACCGTGCGTTACCGTGTGTTTGCCAATGAACTCTCGGTACGGACAAATCATTTAGATGCCACTCACGGCTATTTCAACGGCGCTGCACTGTTCTTCTTTCTCCCTGGATGGGAACACCAACCGATTCGGGTAACCATCGTGCCACCCAAACCAGATTGGCACGTCACGACCTCCTTACGCTCCATTCCTGAAGAAGCCAACACCTTCGAGGCCGAAGATTTCGACACCCTAGTTGATAGCCCGTTTGAAATTGGGACTCAGCGGCTGTATAACTTTGAAGTTTTGGGTAAACCGCATCAACTGGCTATCTGGGGACAGGGCAACGCTAACCCTGATCAGATTGTCGAGGACACAAAAAAAATTATTGAGGTAGAAGCCGAGTTGTATGGAGGTTTACCTTACGATCGCTACCTGTTTTTGCTGCATCTGTCCAATAACGGCTTCGGCGGTTTAGAGCACAAAAATTCCTGTTCGTTGAATTACCCCCGCTTCGGTTTTCGGGTCAAGGATAAGTACAATCGCTTCATGCAACTGGTGGCGCACGAATTCTTTCACCTGTGGAACGTTAAGCGGATTCGACCAAAAGCGCTGGAGAAGTTTAACTATGAACAGGAAAGCTATACAACTTCTCTGTGGTTTTGTGAAGGAACGACCAGTTACTACGATTTAATCATTCCATTCAGGGCGAAGATTTACGACGCCAAGGGTTTCTTAGAGGGATTGAGTAAAGAGATTACTCAGTTGCAAACAACGCCAGGTCGTAAAGTCCAGCCATTGAGCGAATCAAGTTTTGATGCTTGGATTAAACTTTATCGACGCGATGCCAATAGTAATAATTCCCAGATTTCCTATTACTTGAAAGGGGAATTGGCTTCGTTCTTGCTGGATTTGCTAATTCGATCGCGTCATGGAAATCAGCGATCGCTTGATGATGTGATGCGTCAAATGTGGCAGAATTTCGGCAAAGAGGAAATCGGCTTTACTCCCGAACAACTGCGGGATGTCATTGAGTCGGTAGCCCAAACGGATTTAAGCGACTTCTTTGAGCGTTACATTGATGGTACTGAGGAGTTACCCTTCGATGAGTACCTCGAACCCTTTGGTTTGCGACTTAAAGGCAATGAGGAAGAGGAACCCGTGCCTCACCTCGGTGCGAACGTGAAGGCAGAAAATGGCAAAGCGGTGATTCATTTTGTTGAAGCAGGTTCTCCTGCGGCAGTGGCGGGAGTCGATGCTGGTGATGAATTGCTAGCGATTGATGGTTGGCGGGTAACGGCTGAACAATTGAGCGATCGCATTAAAGATTACAAGGTGGGTGATACCATCCAAGTGAGTGTTTTCCACCAAGACGAACTGTGTACTGTACCCGTTACGTTACAGGCAGCACAGCCCAACCGTTATCTAATTGTGCCAGTAGAAAAGCCAACTGAAGTACAGAAGCAGAACTATAGTGGATGGTTGGGGACTCAATTGGGTTGAAGATTGAAGGTTGGGAGGTTGAAGGTTGAAGGTTGAAGGTTGAAGGTTGAAGGTTGAAGGTTGAAGGTTGAAGGTTGTTGACTATTGACTTTCCTGATGATAAAGCAGTCGCCTTGGCGGCTCTTGACTCTCGCTTTCATCCTGAAACCAAGACCCGTCAATCTTTTCCCTTCTGCCTTGGAGCCTTCTGCCTCTGCCTTTTGCTATATAAGCGAACCAGTTGAGTTGAAGGAACTCCTAAAAAATAGCCAGCAATCATCAGTTGGTTAATCAGGGTGGTTTTCAATACCCCCAACTTTTGCCAACGGCGTCCTGAAGTCATTACAGGGGCGGGAACAATTGCAACTCGCCCTTGGTGTCTCAGGCGCAGCATCAATTCAAAGTCTTCCATGATAGGGATATCCGGAAAACCACCAATGTTGTGGAATGCTGATGCTTTAATGAAGATAGCTTGGTCGCCATAAGGCATTGAAAAAAAGTGCGATCGCATATTTACCATCTTCTCAATTAGCCGCAGTCCCCACAGATTGGCATCAATTTGCAATTCAAACGCCCCGGCAATAATGTCGGGGTTTTGTAATACTTGGCGGACTAAGCTGTCAAATTGAGGAGGTAACTGTGTGTCAGCGTGAAGAAACAGCAGAATATCCCCCGTAGCAACCTGTGCACCTGCATTCATTTGACGTGCACGACCTGCGATCGCAAAAATTACCTTACATTCTGAAGAAGGAGCAGACTTCGTACAGCAAGATTTTGCTAACGTCACCGTTTC
>JBFLZA010000763.1:0-3972 GCA_040756535.1 Cyanobacteriota bacterium | reverse complement strand
AAATTGGATATCAGCAGCACGTCCCCAGAGATTCTGAATGACTAAGCCAGCATCTTTCAGATTGGGTAAGCGGAAAAAAATCCAAGAGGTGAAAACCATGAATTGGGTTAACCACCAAGCAACGAATATTCCTGGCCAACTTTGCCACCACCACTGTAACCCTTCGTTGCGATCGCTGATCGATTGAGTCAATCGGTGAGCCACTAAAGCCAAACCATGCAATCCACCCCAGACGACAAAGCCCCAAGCCGCTCCATGCCAAATACCAGTAATGAGCATGACAATCAACAAATTGAAGCAAGTTCGGGTTAACCCTTTACGCGAACCTCCTAAGGGAAAGTAAAGATAATTACGTATCCAATTTCCCAAAGTGATGTGCCAGCGCCGCCAGAAATCGGCAATGCTAGTACTAAAGTAAGGAAAGTCAAAATTTTCCGGGAGATTAAAGCCCATCAAAATGGCACTACCACGGGCAATATCTACATAGCCACTGAAATCGAGGTAAAGTTGCAAACCATAGGCCACTACAGCCAGCCATAAATCGCCACTACCCGCCCGCTGCAAGTTGCCAAAGCACAAATCAACAAAAATAGCCAATCGATCAGCCAGCAAAGCCTTTTTGATCGCACCACAAGCAATCAACCACAGCCCTTCTGCTAATTGCTCAGCAGTAGGAAAATTTAACGCTTTCAGTCCAACAGCAAATTGATGGTAGCGAGTGATTGGCCCAGAAATCAGTTTGGGAAAAAACAATTTGTAGGCGGAAAACTCTAAAAGATGAGGAGTTGCTGGCGCACCGCGATACACATCAATTAGGTAAGCGATGCACTCAAAGGTAAAAAACGAGATGCCTAAAGGAGCAACCAAGTTAGACTTAATCCAAGTTGCACTCTCTTTGACCGCCGGTAAGCTTAGGAGAGTTGCTAAATTAGCCAACAGAAACGGAAGGTACTTGAAGCTGAGTAAACAGATAACATTCAAAACAATCCCCAGCCACAACAAACTCAACCGTCGGCGATTCCAAGCTTTCTGAGCAACAATCCAAGCGGAGTTGGAGAGATTCTGATTAGTAGCGTGCGCTCCCGGTGCAGTATTGCTGCCAATTGCTTTTCCTAGGAAAAAGTTAATTAGAGTAATGACAATCAGCAGAGGAATGTATTGGAATTGCAAAGAGGCATAGAAGATCAAGCTGGCAACAATCAATGCCCAAAGTTGCCTAGATAGGGCTTTTGATTTCTTAAGGGAAGCCGCTCTCTTAGAGCTAAGAGTAGAGGAACTTTGATCTACAGAAGCATTTGATCTTCCCGAAAACCAGTAGATTCCTAGGAAAACCAGCAGAAAAAGACCATAGATAATCGAAACAAATGTCATTTTTCTTAAAATTGGGCATTGGCAATGGGGGATTGAGACGAAGAGTTGAAAGGTAGTAGGTTGTTAGCGTAGCTCAAGGAAAGCAGGTGAGTAGAGCTGGTTACAGGTTAGGGAGTTAGCAGCTTATATCTCTCAACCTTCAACCTTGTACAGACGTTCCGCCGGTTTGCGTACTCCGTTGGAGAAGCCGCAGCGTCGCATGGTGCTCTTTTCGCAAACGTCTCTACCAACCTTCAACCTTCAACCCAGCCCCTAATCCTGAGTTTCCTGAGTTGGCCAGGAAATCATTGGATCTCGAGCCAGGTGATTGGAAACTTTATAGGCACCATAGCGATTGAGGTGGCTGGGGTCGGAAAAGAAGTCAGGTTTGGTAAGCAACAACTGGCTTAAGTCCCGGAAGATCAGCCCCTTGTTCATCGCTGCGGAGCGCATGTACTGCTGAAATTTTTCCTCGTATTCGCTACGAGTCGGATCTAAGTAGTCTTTGGTGAGGGGGAGATTGACAAAGACAACTCCAACATCATGAGCTTGTGTAAATTGCAGGAGGGCTTCTAATGCCGTATCTTGCTCTCCACTCAATTGGAAAGATTCGTAATCGCCGTCATAATCTCCAATCACTCTAGGATGGTTTTTGTAGTAGGTAACAGGATTGAAGCGAACGGATAGGGGAAGGAAACCATCAAAGTCAATAGACTCCTCCGGTGATAATTTCTGCAAGTTTTTATCCGTTTGATTCTTGGGGTCAGTGTTGTGTTTCACCAGAGCCACGAAGCGATCGCGCAACAGAGATTTGAGTTGATCTCGCTGAGAATAAGCAGAGGAAATCTGACCTATAGACTGATTCAACCACTCACTGATCGATTGATAGCTCTCACTCAAAGCCGTTAAGGGATGGGTTGTCTCGTTGTCCTGAGCATTGTTGGCTTTTGCTGTTTTCCCAAGACGCTTTCCTTTAACGTCAACTCGATTGGAGAAGGTTCCTGCCTCGAGCTGCTTGTAGCCTTCAGAGGTAGCGATCGCATTGTAAGTGAGATCCACCCGACCGCTATTAAAGGCCCGTGCCCCATCGGCCCAGATAATCAATTTTGGCAGTTGTTCCGGTGTTAAGAGGCGGCGGATGGTGAAGTCTACAACTTGAGCCGTCGCTCCGTTGATGCCAAAGTTAAACACTTCAACATTAGGATGGCCCTGAGCTGCTAAAGCATCTTGGAGGGCGATCGGATCAACCCCTCGTAGAGCTCTAGAACTCCCGATAATCAGAACATCGGGAGGCCCATTCTGAATCAGCCGCTGTTGGTAGAGGGCGAGTTTCTCATCTAACAGTGGGTTGTTAAAGGAGGGATTGGGCGATCGCGCAGCAGCTAAAATAGCTGCCTGAGCTGCACTAGCTTTTTCCGGGTTGGAGGAATTCTCGGTCTCGTTGACAATAACGCTCGTCTTCCCATCTCTGGTAAATCCAGAAGCATTAAAGCTATTCGTTCCCTGAACTTTGCCTTTTTGCAGCGATAGTTGAGGGAGAGACAGGGTATTCGATGACGATTCAGGGGTTGAAACAACCGTTGACTTGGGTTGCCGCAACATTTGACCGATAAACCAATCCGTTTGCACCGTCAGCAGTAATCCCACTAACCCCCATACCACTGCAACTCTAAATCCTTGAAATGATGCGAAATTTTTGACGCTGGATAGGGAAGTCGGGTGCGTTAGCGCACTACGTGGGGAAACGAGGGTCGAATTGGGATGATCCTCACTGACGACAAGCAGTTGGGTAGCGCACAACACGCGCTGGATGCCAGTGATTGTTGCTTGAACCGTTCGCGAGAAACCGTCTTGAAGGTCTTTTTGGGTTAGATCGGGGCGCAGAACGCTTTCCCCGGTAGGAGCAATCAACTCGTTCACGTAGGCATCAGAGGCAGCAAACTCTGGGTTGGCTTCTGGAACAAAGCGTTGGCGGTGGATGAAATCAACACCATAATTCCAAGAGGGAGAGGTAGAACCAGCACGCCGTCCGTAGATTCGCACTCCAGCAATTTTTGGAATGGCTAACTGACGAAGAAACCGGGCGATGGGAGGACCAACCTGAGCTTGGGGTGGGCAGACAGGTGCCTCGCTCATGATGTGTAACACGTCTTGTTTGCGGCGTACTTTTAAGTGAATGCCGCCAGTTGCCAAACGCCGATCCAAATCGGGATTAAGTAACCGTTCCAGTAAAAAGGTCAGGGCGTCCTGATTTCCCATCTGTGCCAGGGATAAGGGCGATTCTCCTCTAGCGGGATTGCTGGTTGCCGGTAAGTTGAGCCACTCGATCCACAGCGGTTTTTCTTGCTCTGGATTGAGCGCTCGTTCATGAGATTCGACCCCATAAACGGTAGCTGCTTGGATGCCTTGAGGCGTGATTGTCTCTAGCATCGCCACGATCGCGTTGACTGCTTTTTGCTTGTCTGGGGCAATATTCGGTTTTGCTGCCAACAGGCTACAAAAAAGATGCAGAGTCTTGTCTTTTTGAACCGCCCGTACATCCATTCCGACTTTGACGAGCGTCTGGTTTAACAATCTTGCGATCGCTTGCACATCACCCCAGCGTGCCCACTCCTTGAGCAT
>JBFLZA010000762.1:0-3979 GCA_040756535.1 Cyanobacteriota bacterium | reverse complement strand
CAGGTGCGTCAACTGTTATCCCAAGGCTACAAAATTGGGACAGAACACGCTGATAAACGCCGCTTCCGCACAGGGTCTTGGCAAACTTGTAGTCCAATTGAATCGGGTCGGTTATCCGATGTGATTGACGGTCTAGAAGGGTGCATCACCAGCCACAGCGGTGAGTACGTGCGGATGATTGGCATTGACCCCAAAGCCAAACGGCGCGTTCTAGAGACGATTATCCAATCACCCAACTAAATAGCTAGTGGTTAGTTGTTAGTGGTTAGTCGTTAGTAGTGAATTGTTCATTGCCCCTAACCACTAACAAACAGCCAACAAAGAAAAACGTTTTGAATATTCTCAGATGCTAAACGCTCTGTTGCTATAAGAATGCATTTGCCTACACTGCCATGGAGCAGTAACTCCTCTGTATACACGGAAGGCGATGTGAGTATTGATGCGAGTGCCGCGATCGCACCAGGAGTCATTTTACGAGCCGATCCAGATTGTAAAATCGTCATTGCCTCTGGTGTTTGCATTGGCATGGGTTCAGTCCTTCATGCTCATGGAGGTACTCTAGAAGTAGAAGCAGGTGCGAATCTGGGGGCTGGTGTTCTGGTTGTTGGTCAAGGCACAATCGGAGCGAATGCTTGTATTGGTGCACTCACAACGATTTGGGATTCATCCGTTGAGCCGTGGCAAGTTGTGCCAGCAGCCTCAGTCGTTGGAGATAAAGGGCGTAAAATTGCAGAAGAACCCTCTGTATCTGGTGGCCCCTCTCACCCAGAGGCTCCAGATACTCTTGAATTGTCCACTACGGTGAAGACAAGTGAGAAAACGGTTGAAGATGTCCCTTCTACCGTTAAGGAGTCTCTCAACGGGCAAGCGCCATCCTATCCATCAGTAGCCTCCATCAATACAACCGATGATGACTCTACAACAGAACCTCTAGAAAAAACCACCTCAGATGCTAGTGAACCCGTTATCTATGGGCAAGGTAGCTTAGATCGAATTCTAAAAACCCTGTTTCCCTACAATCAATCACTCAATCGTTCGCCAGAAGACGGTTAACTCGATTAGTTGTTAGTTTTTAGTTGTGAGTTCTTAAACTTGTTCACAATCAACAGCTAACAGCCGACAACTACAAGGAGGTTCTAGTCATGGAGTCCTACAAACCGGGGATAGTCCCCCAAGACCCGTTGATGCAAGGCGATACCTTGTACTCCACAGACCCGCAGACACCTGGCAAAAGCCCTCGCCATCGTCGTTTTGCTGAAGCCTCCTTGGGATTGGTTTCCACGCTTAGTTTTCCTGTGATTGTTAGTACCGCTGATGTGATGCTCAAATCTTCTGGAGTAACGCTCATTGGGTTTGAGAAAATAGGTAGCGGTCACTGTACTGCCATTGTTCGAGGGGCAACGGCTGAAGTGCGAATTGCAGTTCAAGCTGGTGTAGAACACGCTAAACGAGAAGGTCAACTCCTCTCCTCTCTTGTCATCCCCCGACCATTTCCTAACTTAGATGCTGTACTTCCACTAGGTTCCCATTTATTAGAAGAGGCGTTTGAGCAAAATCCCCCTCGCCATAGTCATCATGCCGTGGGTTTGTTGGAAACAAGAGGATTTCCGGCAATTGTAGGTGCTGCTGATGCCATGCTCAAATCCGCTGATATACAGCTAACGGGTTACGAAACCATTGGCGCGGGTTTGTGTACTGTAATTATTCGGGGCCGCGTGGCAGAAGTGGCAATGGCTTTACAAGTGGGGATGGCAGAAGCGAAGCGGATTGGTGAATTGATTGCCGTTAGTGTGATTACTCGACCGCTAGAGGATTTAGAAAAATGCCTGCCGGTTGCAAGTTGCTTGATTGAGGAGCAACCGCAACCTCTGATGCTACCAATTAGTGTTAAGGAAACGGAGAAAGAACTGGTAGAATTGCCAGATTTACGACAGCTACCAGCTCGCAAAGAGTTATAATGGCTCAACTTCATGACCTTGAAGGATGGGAGTCAGAGCCTTGGCGATGGCAACCTTTGCGGGGTACTTTCTGCAATCAGCTCGGTCACTGGTCACAAGCTACGCTCTTGCTTTGTCAATGCGCGACCGTCAGAGCATTTTCTCCTGATTCCCTTCCCACAAGAAGCAGGAAAGCGTTGCACAAACCTCCAGAAGATGGAAGGAGAGAGCCGGATGTAAAGAGAATACATACGAATGACTCCATTACCATACAAAAGGTAATTGTGCAACGCCGTTTGGAAGGAAGACTGTCACTTGTTCCAGTTATCTGAATAATAACCTGGAAGTCTTATAGATTTTTTTATTATTATTTATGCTTAGAATAGAGTAAAATCTATAAACCTAAGGAGAAACGTCCTTGAAGCAAGCCACGCTGCACCAGTTAAAGGTATTTGAAGCGGTCGCTCGGCACAATAGCTTTACACGAGCAGCAGAGGAACTATTTCTCACCCAACCAACGGTGTCGATGCAGGTGAAGCAGCTAACAAAAGCTGTGGGGATGCCTCTATTTGATCAGGTAGGTAAGCGTCTCTATCTTACACAAGCGGGTGAGGAACTTGTAAAGACATGCCGTCAAGTCTTTGAACAATTAGATCAATTTGAGATGACGGTGGCAGATCTCAAAGGTTTGAAACAGGGACGCCTAAGATTAGCTGTGATTACCACGGCAAAATATTTTGTTCCCCGTTTATTGGGCCCTTTTTGCCAGCGTTATCCAGGAATTGATATTTCTCTTCAGGTGACCAACCATGAACACATCCTCAATCGTCTGAATGAAAATTTGGATGACTTGTATGTGATGAGCCAACTCCCAGAAACAATAGAGGTGAGCTATCAGCCCATCTTAGCCAATCCTTTGGTGGTGTTGGCACCAGCTGATCATCCTCTGGCACAGGAAACCAATATCCCTTTAGAGCGGATTGCGGCTGAACCTTTTATTATGAGAGAGCCTGGATCGGGAACACGCAAGGCAATACAACACCTATTCGATCAGCAGGGACTTGTACTCAAGGTACGCCTGGATTTGGGAAGTAATGAGGCAATCAAGCAAGCGATCGCAGGTGGGTTGGGAATTTCTGTATTATCTCTTCACACCATGGCGCTCGAAGGTGCTCACAGTCAATTAACCATTTTAGATGTGGAACATTTTCCCATCGAGCGGTATTGGTATGCTGTTTACCCGAATGGCAAACAACTGTCGATTGTTGCTCGGGCTTTTTTAGAGTATTTGCTGACAGAAGGTAAGCAATTTACCGAGAAGACAGCAGCACCAAAGATATATAACAAGCTTATGGTCGCTGCCAATAAAACACTTAGCGCTGAAGGCTCCGAGGATCGAGAGCATCACGAAGACCATCGCCCAGGAGATTAAACGCCAAGACGGTTAGGATAATCATTACTGCTGGTGGCCAAATCAACCAAGGCTGTAGCACCAAAATCGAAGCGTTCGTTGCTAAAGAAAGCAGGTTCCCCCACGAAGGGTCAGGTTGCTGAATGCCAAGACCAATCAAGCTTAGTACCGATTCTGCCACAATAAAGCCAGGAATGGCTAGGGTTGCTGAAATAATCACATAACTCGCTGTCTGGGGCAAAACATGGCGAACAATGATGTAAAAGGGTTTTGCCCCCATTGCTTTTGCCGCTTGGACGAATTCTCGCTCTTTAATCGACAACACCTGCCCTCGAATCACCCGTGCCAAGCCTGCCCAGCTAATAAACGAGGTGATAGAAACAATTAATAAAAACCGTTGGGCACTCGTAAGTCCTGGTGGCAGTACAGCGGCGAGGGCAACGAGGAGGTAAAGACTGGGAATGGTCATCATTACTTCTGCTACACGCATCAAGATAGCGTCTACCCAACCGCCGAAATAGCCAGAAATGCCGCCAACAATTAAACCGAGGGGAAACGAAATGGCAATTCCCACTAAACCAATACTGAGGCTGATCCGACCCCCATGGACAAGGCGACTGAACTGATCTCG
>JBFLZA010000761.1:0-3984 GCA_040756535.1 Cyanobacteriota bacterium | reverse complement strand
TAGATGAGCATAGATGCATTTTCCACGTTCATGACAACAGCATCTGGCTTTTGTATTTCAGCCCAGTTGTGGCTCATGGTGACAGGTTGTAAAGACAGGGGAAGAGGAGAGATTGATACACCAATAATTGTTTAACAAATCTAGGGAGAAAATAAAAATGAGTGACGCATCTATGCCTAATCAAGCAACTGAGCCAAATCAAGAAGTTGGCGCATCTGAACAGGCTCAAGTTTTTGCACCCCCCAACCCAGGTGGAAGTGCTGTTTTAGATGCAAACATTGCAGCAGGAGCCACCACAAACCCAGAGGGAGAACCGCTCGCCAATCCGGTTGCCACCAATTTCTCATCCCAAACCGGAACAACAGGTGATGCCAAAACTGGTGAAGCTTCAAGTATTGCAGGCCCTTATTCGTCAGATCGGGAGCAGTCGGAAAAAGGTCACGTTAATCTTCACAACAATCCAGACGTAGCCAATAGCAACGCTCAAGGAAAACTACCCGATACTGACCCAATTGAACTTCCAATCGATTCTGATGTCAATCTTGGGGAGTAGAAGTTAGCAGCAGCGCGAAACAACTTTTAGAAGAAGCAAAAATTGATTTTTGCAATCGCTTTAGCAGTTGGCTGACGCAGGGCAATTCGTTGGCGTTTATTTTGGTCATACCACTTGTGGCTTAATAAGAATTCTACGGGATTCTATGTTATTTAACCTTTGAGTCTAATCTCTCTACACAGGGGTGTTCAAGATTAATTTGTTTTGAAGTTATGGGCTAAAATGGTGCGTCAAGGTCGGTTCAACCGCAAAATGTAAATCTGGAAAACAGTTAACACCGCCTATCATGTCCGATTCTTCAGCCAGTGACTTTGAAAAAATTAGTCCCACAGCACTCCTAGTTGCGTATGTTCGGCAATTTAGTGGCATTGCTTATACTAGGGAAATAGTGGAACTGACTCGTGCAGAGGAGACGGCGAGGCAGTTTGAGAGTCAGGGACAGCAGCAACCTGTTGTGGCAGCCCTAATTGAAGCACGATACAAAGCGCTCGAACAAGTTAGGACACAATTTAAGGGTACACAAATCCTCGAACTTGCTTCCGGTTTGCTGCCACGGGGTCTGATTTTATCAGAAGATCCAGGGGTCATTTTCATTGAAAGTGATTTGCCTGAAATGATTCAACAGAAACAGCGATTGGTTCAGCAATTAGTGGGGGAACGCTCCAACTTACACTTTTTAGCGATCGATGCCACTAACAATCTGAATTCTCGCACCCTAAGCGATTACTTTCAGCTTGATAAACCTGTGACTGTCTTGTGTGAGGGATTGCTGATGTACCTGACGTTCCCTGAAAAGCAGCAGGTCTTTGCTAACGTGCGTGAGATCCTACAAACCTATGGCGGAGTATGGATTACCTCCGATTTCACCACAAAGGGAGCAAGACAGATGGTACAGAATGACTCAGCCCTGCGACAGGTAAATCAGAAAATTTCTAGTTCGACGGGGCGACGATTAACGGACAACGATTTTGAGGATCTTGATCATGCAAAACAATTTGCTCAAGAGCAAGGATTTCAGGTTGAAACGTTCAGTATGTTAGATGTGGTCAACCAATTGGAGTCTGTGTCTGTACTAAAAATCAATCTAGATCATGCTAGAGAGCTACTGGCAGCAACACCTATCTTTGCACTTACTCTTGCATTGTGACCATTGCCAGTTGCAACATACCCGATCGCAGTTTACAGTACTATCCAGACCACTTGGTTTGGCTGTGGTCATACCTCCTGCTGTGCTTGAATTTCATTGAGCAACATCTCATCAGAGTAAGATTTTTCCCATTCGCCCTGAAGCTTAAGCCGCACCGATTTTGCGCCACCACTCGGTGTACAAACGACCCAGTAGCTATCCTCTTGCCCTTTAACCTGCGCCGCATCCTGGGTTTCTGTATTCTTGTCAAGCCCAGAATAGGCTTGAACACATGTCCAGGTAATGCCGTTGCTATCTGTAATCTCTCGTTCCATGACTATTCTTTGAGTTACTGTACTTCTGTAAGGTTGGGAGCGATCGCCTGTTGATGTTGCTCGATCCAGTCCCATGCCCATTGAAAGGGGACACCTGCGCGTTGGGCAGCTTGTTCATCTTCGGGGCGATCGCCCACATACAGAGAATTCTGAGGAGTATGTTTGTGTCTGACCATTGCTAGTTGCAACATACCCGATCGCGGTTTACGGTACTGTCCAGACCACTTGGTTTGGCTGTGGTTATGAACATTGTGACGAGTGACGCGGAAACACTTTCTACCCTCAAAGTCAGGGCAGAAGTAGATTTCTCTCAATTGTGGGAATAACTCAAGCGTGTATTGCTGTTCCTTGACGCACTCTTGCATAGACTTATGACCTGCGGCAACTCCGCCTTGGTTGGTGATGCCGACAATAATCCAATCGTCTTTGTAGGCGCGAATGGCAATCTCAGCACCTTCAATAATGCGTTGATCTTTGGGATGTTGGAAGTATTGCTTTCCGCTGAGTGGTTCACGGAGCGTGCCGTCCATATCTATGAGTAATAAGCTCATCGTTCCCTATAGAATTCCTTCTTTTATTCGACATCCTAAGCTAAGATTCATTTCTTCTCCTCTAGCTAATGGAACGTACTGCTGAGGTGATAGGCCTATCTTCAAACTGAGTGAGGTATTAAATCCCATTACCTCAGACACTATTATTTTGATCTGTGAATATTCTGCGTAGTTTCTGATTAATACAATCTCTTATTATAATAAAAAGTATAATTTAGAACTATGTAATTTAACAAGGATTCCTTTCTCTAGGTATATGAACATGGCAATAGCGAGGGGTTATTTTAGGAGACGAAAGCATAAAAGTAGCTAGAATTACAAGGTGATCGCAGTTCGATAAGATTTAGCGATCGCCTTTTAATTGAATGAAGGTAATTGAGGATAAAAATAACGACATAAGCTTCGTTCATAGCAGTTGTTCTGTCATTTAAGAATTGCTGCTGGTGAAATCTGAAAAGATTAGCTGATGCTGGAGATACTCTCAGATCAACGGCAAAGTCCGTCTTAAATATTTAGTAGGGTAATTCAAAAGACAAAGACTGTGAAACCAGTTTTGTTTTCACCCGTTGTCAGTGCCTAGCAACCTACCGTACTCGCCTTTAATGATTCCATAACACGAACAGGAAGCGGCTTCTAATTTCTCTCGATTCAGGATGGTAATTTTGCCACGCTTGTAGCAAATCAGTCCTGCCTGTTGAAGGCGGTTAGCCGCCTCCGTGACACCAGCACGTCGTACACCCAGCATCTCGGAGATAAATTCCTGAGTGAGCTGCAACTCGTTTGAGCCTACAAAGTCACAGACGAGCAGTAGCCAACGGGCAAGTCTCTCATCGATCTGATGGAGGCGGTTGCAGGCAACGTTTTGCGAGGTTAGGGCGTACAGTGCTTGCGTGTAACGCAGTAGCAAACTTTGCACTACACTACCCCGCCCAAACTCGGTTTTAAGCACGCTTGCCTCCATCCTCATGCCAGAGTCTGGTATCTGCACCATCGCAGTTATCGTCGCGATGTTGTCTCCCAAAGCGGCGGGAATACCCACTATCCCCTCATTACCCACTAAGCCGACTTCGACCTTCGAGCCTTCTTCCGGAGTGGAAATCAGAGAAACTATTGCCCGATGGGGGAAATAGACGTATTCGATTGATTCACCAGCTTTGTGAAGGACTTGCTTGAGAGGGAGCGGGACGCGCTCTAGATGGGGAATAAGGCGCTGGTACTCAGCATCTGGCAGAGCGGCTAGCAGTCGATTGACTGGCTGGGGGGAGGCTTCGGACATCGGGTATGAGGAATCCCTTAATTCTTAATGGAGCCGTTGTTAGAAAAAACAACTAACGGCATCAGGAGAAGAATTTAGACCCTAGTCCGAATGTCAAAAGGTGTTTATTTACCAGCAACTGAAAAAGCAGCTCTTATATGCTA
>JBFLZA010000760.1:0-3996 GCA_040756535.1 Cyanobacteriota bacterium | reverse complement strand
AAAAAGAAGACAAAGGTTTTGTGATAGTTGAACTAGAACGAGGTGGCGCTAAGTGGGACTTTTGTCCTTTACCCGTGCGAACGTTCTGTACTATTGAACTGGATATTGCTAATGCCACTGACCCGCACCAAGCCTTACTAAAAGCTATTAAGAAAAAAGACATCAAAGACGCTGTAGTGCGGCTGATTTATAAGCTGCGTTCTGAGCAACTAGATTTAATTGACAACGCTACCCTACACGAAGCCCTGAGTGACGCCCACAGCTACACCATTCGACCGGAATTAGTCAGTCAGCTGGCTCGTCCTCGACTTCCAGAACTCGGTATCGGTAACACCATTAACCCAATCGATGCTCTCTGTGCTTATTTGGAGAACCGACAAGACCTCAAGGAGATCTCTTCTGAGATGATGGAAGCTGCACAACGGTTACTTGCTGGACATGATCAGAGTTGGTTAGACCTAGCTGAGCCGAAGACTGCCCAGCTAGGTGAATCTGAAGATAAAGACAGCCAACGGCTAAAGGGCAATACGGATGCCCAGCTGCGGCTTCTTTAGAATTTTGGGAAAGAAATAAGTATCTCTGGAAAAGAGAGACGCGGGTAAATATTACAGAATTACGAAGGAGATGGAGAAGGGGTCTCGACTGGAGTTGCGTCAGTTGCAGGAGTTTCAGCAGGAGAAATGGTCTCTGTGGGAGACGTTGTTTCGGTAGGTGTCTCTTCCCCTCCTTGTTCACAAGCGGCTAAGGTTGTCACCAAGCCCAGCAGAACTAGAACGATGACTTTCAATTTCACAGCAAAAATCCTCTTGGTGTTTTCAAGTGTTCGGCAGCTCTCCTATCCTTACACAAGTGTGAACTTGAGTTCACAACTAAAGGAAAAGACTTTCTGGCGTATTCTCTACTACCAGAGCCGGATATGGCAATACCCTTTTGTCGGAATTGCCTTCGGTTTTAGATGCGCTAAGGGAATACGCTAGTTCAAAGCCCAGTAACACCCCCTTCAGCAACGGCCTTATTGCAGCCGAAGTGCCTCTTTTTTCGCCCAGAGACACGTTATTACACCGATTCCAATGGTCAAAAAGTAGACAATCCGCGCTACTTGCGGAAGCCGGAGAGACAACTTAAACGTTTGTTTAAGTGGTTATCGTTGTTCTAGACAACCCTGCTAACGGTCTCAGGCATCAAAACTTCAAGTATAAGTCGCAACACGGTATGATTTAGCCTTCATCAAGCGGCATGTGGCGAATTCACTTCGCCACTCTAATTGGTGTCCCGCACCTAAACTGTTTGTGGTACTCGCCTACAGCTCGATATATCCGCCTCCAGCTACTATAGGTGGGGACTTCTCAGGAGTTTTGTTAAATTTGTAACTTTGTAGCGAACTTATGTACAAAATTCTGCCAACTGTCTTGGTTGCAACAACTCTATTTATTGGCTTCCCAGCAGACGATCGCATAGCTACGGCTGGGACTTGTGTTGCTGCTAGCAGTTGTGGACGGCAACCGATTCAGTTTACTCCAGGTCAACGCATTACGGTTGAAGTGATTAACCTGACGGAAAGTGTGGTTCAGTTGCAAAAAATCGCCGGTACTGACCCAGTTGCCCTTAGTCCGGGACAGGTGATGTCTTTTGCGCGGGGAGGCAGAACAGACCCCAATTTTTCGGTGGTGTTGTGGGATGTGATCGGATTGCCGCTTAAGGTAAATCTCCTAAAACCCGAAGCGAGAAAACTACGTATAGAAGTGCGTCCGGGTGGTCGTCCCCCAGGCGATCGCACAGTTTATCTCCAAGATGATGGTCGTGTAGCCGTTTTCTAAAAGGTTGATACAGTGAGAGGGATTGACCCCATAGTTTTTTGCAAACTGTAAAAAAAGCCGAGTATTTACTCCCCTAAAATTGAACTTATGTTTGCTTTCTTTGTACTTTTAAAACAAAAGTAAAATACAGTGTTAGTAGCTTGTATTCTTAAAAAAGAGTAGTAAATTAGAAATTGAAGCTACTGAAGCTTCTCCGACAGATAATCACCAGTTAGTTAAAGCTAATGAGTTGAGAGAGAAAAGGAGGAAAGTAAGTACCTGTCTAATCCAATATCTGTCTTAGGCGATTGTATAACAATAGCAGCACTCAACAAGATAACCGATACTTCCTCAAAATAGCGAATAGGGAGCAATGCAGCTAAAGCATCCAATGGGTGTGGCTTCGTGCAACTCTGTCTCAAGATAACGAAAGGAGGAAGTCACTCGGTTGGTCTAGTTGAGTGCTGCTGTTGTTGTAAGGGTTTGGAACTTACTATACATTAGTGCAATCGCAGATTTATTCATCAAGACTCTATCGTTGTAGGTACATCTTTAACAGTAAGGCGCTGTAAAAATGAAAAAACAGCTACCTCATAAAGTAAAGTCTTGAGAAAAGTCTTATGACCGCTACATTAACTGCACCTCAATCTATTGAATCCTGGTTGGGTGATGAAGCCGAATCCTTGCTCAACTACCAGGCTAAAGTTTCCAAGGAGCTGTTACATCTACCGGGTTCTGATTGGGTCGAGCGCATTTTTGCACAAAGCGATCGCAACCCCCAAGTTCTCCGTAGCCTCCAGCAACTCTACTCTCATGGACGCCTAGCTAACACGGGCTATCTCTCCATCTTGCCTGTAGACCAAGGGATTGAACATTCAGCGGGAGCTTCTTTTTCTCCCAACCCGATGTACTTCGACCCGGAAAACATCATTAAACTTGCGATCGAAGGCGGTTGCAATGCTGTTGCTACCACTCTCGGTGTCTTGGGCATGATGTCTCGTAAGTATGCCCACCGCATCCCGTTCATTCTAAAAATCAACCACAACGAACTCCTTACCTACCCCAATGAATTTGATCAGGTGATGTTTGCCAGTGTCGAGCAAGCCTGGAATTTAGGGGCAGTTGCGGTCGGTGCCACGATTTATTTTGGTTCTGAACAGTCCACCCGCCAAATTCAAGAGGTTAGTCGCGCTTTTGCCCGTGCCCATGAACTCGGTATGGCAACTATCCTCTGGTGCTATCTCCGCAACAGTGCCTTCAAGCAAGATAAAGACTATCACCTTGCGGCAGACCTCACAGGTCAGGCGAACCACTTGGGCGTTACCATCGAAGCCGACATCATCAAGCAAAAGCTGCCTGAAACGAATAATGGCTATGGTGCCGTTGTCAAAGCATTGGGCAAGACATACGGTAAAACAAATGAGCGAGTCTACTCCGAACTCACCGCCGACCACCCCATTGACCTCACTCGCTATCAGGTACTCAACTGCTACTGCGGTCGTGCTGGTTTAATTAACTCGGGTGGGGCATCGGGGAAAAACGACTTTGCCGAAGCCATTCGCACGGCTGTAATTAATAAACGGGCCGGGGGTTGTGGCTTGATTTCTGGACGCAAGACCTTCCAGCGCCCCTTTGAGGAAGGCGTTAAGCTGTTCCATTTGATTCAAGACATCTATTTGTCTAACGAAGTGACCCTTGCTTGACCAAAGAGGGCACTCCTCAACCGACCTAATGCCTTGAACTCACCCCAGCTATATCGAAAATGATAGCTGGGGATTCTTTCGCTAATAAACTGATAGGTTTCTCAACGTTCCCAGATTGATACCGAATCCGTCTCCGGGATAATTTTCAAATTCCTAAGCTGTCGTACATTTAAATTTCATATTATTCAGTTAGCAAACAAGCCGTCAAACCCTCTCCGTGTCTCCCCCTCCCCGCGTCCGGAGCGTCTGTCTCAACAAGCAAATTAAAAGCGTGACAGCTTACCTTGTCCTAGGTCTTAAAATTCAGCATAAGTTAACGAAGATATGTTGCAAGTTATCAAAACTGATGCAAGGTAAAACAGAAGCAAGCTTGATCCACTCCCACGCTTGAAAGACGTGGGATTCAGGCATCAAACAGAGACTGCGGGCTTTGTTCCCGTCTGACATCTCCTACGCCTAAGGTTGAGACCCCAACCTTTTTAATATTTATAGCGGCG
>JBFLZA010000759.1:0-3997 GCA_040756535.1 Cyanobacteriota bacterium | reverse complement strand
AGTTTCGAGTCGGTGACTTTTATGGAATTTTCTAAGCCATGCAATCCGATATTGGCGAGGAGCGGCGAAATGACGCCGCCCTGTGGTGTGCCTTGTTCCGTAGGATTGGTTTCCCCTTGGAACACAAAACCCGCTTTTAACCATCCTTTGATAAGTTCTCTTTTAGGGAAATTACTTAACATAGACAGGATGGATTCATGGGCGATGTTGTCGAAGAACCCCTTGATGTCAGCTTCTAGAACCCACTTGTGTCCGCCTGCCCTGCCAGACCCTACTTTGTTGAAGCATTGTGCTATGGCATCTTGACAGCTTCTTCCCGGTCGGAATCCATACGAATGTTGCTCGAATACGGCTTCCCATTCAGGTTCTAGTGAATTCTTTACTATTGCCTGTTCGATTCTGTCTCGCACGGTCGGGATGCCGAGCGGTCGTTTTTTCCCGTTGGGCTTTGGTATATCCACTCTTCGGGTCGGTTTGAGGTTGCCCCCATCCCAATTGTTTACCAGAATCACCCGCTGCTCCGGGGTATTGACAACTTCTTTGTCAATTCCTGCCGTTACTTTGCCTTGATTGGTCTGAGTGATGCGTCTCACAGACAATAGTAAATTTGCGTAGCTTCGTAACATCAACTTCTGCAAGCTCCTTAGCTTACGAAAGTCACCAAGCTTTCTCGCACGAAAGATTCTCTGCCGTAGGTTTCTAACAAGCTTGTTAACTTTTTTCCAGTTAATCTGGTTCCAGTTTTCAAGCCGTCTCTTTAGTCCGTTTGTTGTCATTATTGACACCATCTAACTTGTCCTTAGATTTGATTCCTTTTGTGGGAGTTTCTTTCGTATAAGACCCAGAAGAAGTCAGCTTTCCTTTCGGTCAGAGGTAATGTTTCAACCCCTATCTGATTCGTTACAAATCAGCATTCGCTTTTTCTTCCATCCTTTACCCTCCTGAGAGTTCTGCTTCGGTTACCCTTGGCTTACTATCGGTATCGACCTCCGATAGACTCAGTAGGGCTTATCCTGTTGTGCCGTCTAGTTTTTCAATCTCCTTTAGGTGCTATCTATTCTGCGGTGGTTTTTGTTCACACGATTTAGAAAGAGTTAAATTTTAAATCCTTACCACATACCTTTTGGTTAGAGCCTGTCAGCCTTTTGGCTCTTTGTCTAATGACGCAGTTTAATCGATAGTTAACTTGTGTTCACCATTGAAGATTTTCCCCCTTGCTCCTAACCAGCTTAGGCTGCTGGCTTCGGTTACTTTCGTGGTCTGCACTCCGACTGTTTTGTTGCCTACTTGGTCGTGACCGGACTACTATGAGTCTCTTACGTGAGGGTAGAGGGTGTGAATCCTCTAGGGAAGTCGGCTTCCCATACTAAACGACCAGTTCAGGTCGCGCTAACTGGTTAGACCTGTTTAAAACTGTACGAAAGAGCTACGAACTGGCACGCATCCGTAGGTTTCATCAACTGAATAACGTAGGTTTCAAGAACCTTAGTCTGGTCAAGTTAGAGCAATTTCTGTGCTCCCGCTATAGCGCCTAAGCGTTTAGCGGCGAGTTCTTGACCATCTTCTACAACTTCACAAAACTTACTCCGCTGACGTTTGCTGGTTTAAGACTTTCCTTTCCTAATTACAGCTTACCTCAGGCTAAAGGAGACACCAACAGTAGAGATTCTAAAGGTTGTCGTTTACATCCTGTCTCTTGTCATGCTGCAATAACATTCTTGAGATAATCGATTTCAGAACGTTGGCTCATCAGCTTTAAGCCTTGCTCTGCAATAGAATTCCTGTCCTCAGAACGGGAAAAATAATCCCAAAAGGTTTTTACTAAGCCGTCATAGTCCGCAAAGACAACACCCGTTGAAAACCTGCTTCTTCTACCGAATTGCCTCCTCGTTCTGAGATAAAAAATCGTCGATTAACCAGTAGATACGAGACTCTAACAGCTTCAAACCCTTTAGTTCATAAAAATGTATATTGAGTACAATCACTGTTAGCGCCTTGATAACTTAGCTTGATACCCTGCTGGTGCAAGTCTAAGGGCTTTGGGCTTTTCCTTAGGAGCGATCGCTTATTTTGAAAATTGTATCCAACTGGGTCGAGACACTAGCTACTACAAAGGGGAGCCTTTTGCAATCAGTTACATGACAACCTATCCAGCTTATGATGTGGGTTGTATCTACCTTGACCAAGGACTTCTTCAGGAAGCCTTAGCCGCCTTTGAATTAGCGCTTTCCTTTGACCCTAATTTCAAGGCAGCTCAGGAGAAAATAGACCCAATTAAACAATATTTGGCTACGGTTTAAGCCTAGCTATGCTCTAGATGTAGCAACATTCAGTGGTCTCCCCTGCTATGATTTGCCCTTGTAAATGAGTATGGCAACCGCCAATGACTTTAACTCGACTTCGGCTTCCCCACCTTTTGCGCTTTTTTGAACGTCCCAGCCTCTCCATGCAGTTGATGGTGGTGGGATTTGTCATAACCCTGTTTTTCGTACTCGTCGCCATTTTCGCTCCAACGTTTCAGGCTTGGGGATGGCTGCAAAACCCTACGGAATCACTCACTAACCCGATACACGAACCACCTGGAGCCAAGTACTGGTTTGGAACCACTAACCAAGGGTATGATGTCTTCTCTCGCACCTTGTTTGGTGCTCAAGCTGCCTTACAAGTCGTGATTCTAGCCACAACACTTAGCCTGATCATTGGTGTTCCCTTAGGCTTAGTGAGTGGTTACCTGGGTGGCACTTTAGATCGGGTGTTGCTGTTTTTTATGGATACCATTTATACTCTACCGGGACTACTGCTATCGGTAACGCTAGCCTTTGTGGTAGGGCGGGGAGTATTGAATGCCGCGATCGCACTCAGCATCTCTTACATTCCTCAGTATTATCGGGTCGTCCGCAACCATACTGCTAGCGTCAAAAACGAACTCTTCATCGAAGCGGCACAAGCTATGGGTGCTTCCACTAACAGAGTGTTGTCTCGCTACCTGTTTCTCAACGTCATTCAGAGCGTACCCGTATTATTTACCCTTAACGCGGCTGATGCAATTCTCATCTTAGGGGCCTTAGGATTTTTAGGACTGGGACTGCCCGAACAGACACCGGAATGGGGTCAAGACTTACGTCAGGCACTCAACGCCTTGCCTACAGGAATTTGGTGGACTGCTCTTTTCCCTGGTTTAGCCATGACATTAATGGTGGTGGGGCTGTCTCTGTTGGGAGAGGGTTTGAGTGAGTTGATTAATCCCCGTGGGCATCGTTAAAAATTGGCAGGGAAATCATCTGAGTAGATTTTTGAAGAGATTTGAAACCACAGATGCACACAGATGCACACAGATATTTTAGATAGGCTCAGTTGAAAAATTCGTAATTCGTAAAGTTTTGATTCACACAAGGACATAAAGGCGCTAAGATGCTGTACTTAGCGAGGAATTGGGGATGGGTAGTACAGTGGTTGAGCCTGAGGTGATCGGCATTGATTTGGGGGGAACGGCAATCAAGCTGGGACGCTTTCGTCAAGATGGGACTTGCTTACAGTCTTTGAGTGTGGCAACACCCCAACCCGCAACTCCTACAGCGGTTGTAGACGCGATGGTGGAGGCAATCACTCAACTCAATAGCGATCGCCAAGCCATAGCGATCGGTGTCGGTACTCCTGGCCCTGCTGATGCGACGGGGCGAATTGCTAAAGTCGCGATTAACTTGGCAGGCTGGCATGATGTTCCCCTGGCTGAGATGTTAGAAGCCAAAACGGGTTGCCCTACAGTGATTGCTAATGATGCTAATTGTGCTGGTTTAGGAGAGGCGTGGTTAGGTGCGGGCCGCCGCTTTTGTAATATGATTTTGCTGACTTTAGGCACGGGAGTCGGCGGGGCAATTATTTTAGATGGCAAACTCTTTACAGGCCATCAAGGTGCGGCCAGTGAGTTGGGGTTAATCACTTTGAACCCAGATGGCCCCATGTGTAATAGCGGCAATCAGGGTTCTTTGGAACAATA
>JBFLZA010000758.1:0-4003 GCA_040756535.1 Cyanobacteriota bacterium | reverse complement strand
CAACAATTAATCCCAAACCCAGTTGCCAGATAAAGGACTCTACCCAAAAAGCCAAGAACAGACAAGAACCCAAACCCAGCCAAGCAATCCATTGAGGATAAAGTCGCTCATCCGGCGATAGTCGCACTGCGGCTAAGTTTGTAATGGCATAGTAAATCAAAACGTTAAAGGCACTAAACGACCACGTTGTTTTAACATTACCCAGTAGCACCAGAAGTGCGATCGCAAAACCAACCCCCAATACAGCCCAATACGGTGTTGTCTGCTGCTGATTCAGACGGGCCAAAATTCTTGGCATATCTCGGCGGCGTCCCATCGCGAGTAACACACGGGATAAGCCCAAAATCAAGTTCAGCAACACACCCAACATCGCCGTCATCGCACCAACCGTTAAGACAAACGCCCCACCCGAACCTACAACACTGCGGACGGCTACCTCTAAGGGCGCTGCTTTGGTTTGTCCAGTCACATTACCCAAAACATCTGCCCCCACAGCCCCAATCCCAACCGTTGCCACTGCCATATACAGCAGCATTGTCAGCACCAGACAGACAATCATCGCTTTGGGAATCGTCTTTCTAGGTTCTCGTGCTTCCTCTCCTAAGGTGGCAATGCGACCATATCCTGTGTAAGCGACAAACATTAGGGCGCTGGCATGGAGTACACTGCCTAAATCTCCTGTGAAAAAAGGAGTGAGATTATCTATCCCAACCGTGGCAGCACGCGGGAGACAGGCAAGGATAAAGAAACATAACGATAGCAGTGTTATCGAGACAATTATGATATTTGCACTGTTCGATCGCCTAATTCCATTCAAAACAATTACCGTGATAACAATCACAGCAAAGAGAGATGTAGGAACAACCCAAGTCGCACTTATACCCGTAAGATTGAGTAAATAACCTGCAAACCCCAAAGCTGCTGTTGCTGCTGAAGCCGTCTTCGCCAACAAAAACATCCAACCGGCCGTGAAACCGAGCCAAGGGGTAAGGTACTTGTAACCATATTCATAGGTACCACCACTAACGGGATGATTAGCAGCGAGTTGGGCACTGTTGAGTCCATTACAAGTGGCGACAATCGCTCCAATTGCGATCGCTAAAATCACAGCCGGCCCTGCAATTCCTGCCGCAATACCGATGCTCACAAATACACCCGTACCCACAATCGAACCCAATCCCATCAGGGTTGCACCAAAAACCCCTAATTCTCGTTGGAGTTGCGGGTGTGGGGTTCTAACAGACATATTTCATATTCCTATTAATGTTGAAAGCTGTAGCACTCATCGCTCTTACTCCGACATTAAACAACCTTAATTTTTTCGTTATATAATTTTAGGGAAAAGAGTTAACAATTCTCGCCTCAATTTTTCTCTAAGAATTTAGGTTTGTCGCATCTACCGCGACGGAACTAGCACCTTTAAGTGACGTGCTAGACTTGTAAACTTTAATTGACCAGCTTTCGCGACGGGGGAAAGCTAGATTTTAGTTGTTTGCAGAATTGTGCATCTACCTGTTGATAAATATTTTTAGGATCTTTTTAAGATTATCAGCATGGTATTAGCGGAATTTTTTATCCCCCACGGGCATTGCTATCTCTGGAAGCCAGGGTTAGTAGGGTTACACATTGTCTCTGATGCTTTAACTGCACTAGCGTATTACTCAATCCCTGTAACGCTAACCTATTTCGTCGCTAAGAGGCGAGATGTACCCTTCCACTGGATTTTCCTATTGTTTGGTGCCTTCATTATTGCCTGTGGCACCACCCACATCATGGAAATCTGGACGCTTTGGCATCCCAACTATTGGCTATCGGGTTTGATCAAAGCGTTTACTGCCATTGTCTCCCTATATACAGCTGCCGAACTCGTCTCGTTACTTCCCGAAGCCCTGGCAATTCCCAGTACTGCACAACTGGAAAAAGAAATTAAAGAACGCCAAAAAGCAGAAGCGGCACTGTTGAGGGAGAAAAACCACCTCGCCCAAGCTCAAAAAGTTGCCCATGTAGGAAGTTGGGAATTTGACTTAGTGACCCAAGACATCATTTGGTCAGATGAAACCTTCCGCATTTACGGTCTCGATCCCAGGCAACCCAATTTGACGATTACCGAACATTGGCAAACGATTTATCCACAAGACACAACCGTATGGGAGGCAACGGTTAACCAGCTTCTGGAGGGAAAATCTTGTGAATTGGAGTTTCGGATTGTGCGACCCGATGGTCAAGTCCGGCATTTGTTGGCTCAGGGAGAACCGATTATTAACACGGATGGTCAGGTCAATAAGCTATTTGGGACGGTGCTGGATATCACTGATCGCGTAGTAGCACAGGTCAGGGAACGGTTAGTCGGAGAAATTTCTCTAAAGATTCACCAATCCCTGGAACTCGATGAAATTCTCAACACCACCGTCACGGAAGTTCGGGAGTTTCTCGAAACTGACCGCGTGATGATTTACCGCTTCAATCCCGACTGGAGTGGGCACATTGCCGTGGAGTCCGTTGGTGCTGGCTTTCCGGCAGTTCTGGACACAACCATCCATGACCCCTGTTTTGGCAAAGACTACGCCCAACTCTATCAGCAAGGTCGCGTCCATGCGATCGCTAATATTTACACTGCAGGTCTAAAGCCTTGCCATGTGCAATTACTCGCACCATTCCAAGTCACTGCCAACTTAGTCGTCCCCATTCTCTTGGGCGAAAAGCTCTGGGGTCTGTTGATTGCCCATCAATGCCGTGGTGAAAGACATTGGCAGTCCTATGAGATAGAGCTATTGAAACAGTTGGCAACACAGGTTGCGATCGCCCTTCAACAGTCAGAACTCTATTCTAGGGTGCAATCAGAACTCCAAAGAGCGGCGCGGATAGAGCAAGAGCTACGAGTCAGTGAGGAGCGCTACCGTTCCGTGGTTACGGCAATGTCTGAGGGAATTGTACTCCAACAAGCTGATGGTCGGATTATTGCCTGTAATGCTAGTGCTCAAAGCATCCTGGGACTGGAACCTCAACAAATACTAGGACGAACCTCGATTGACCCCGGCTGGCAAACGATTTACGAGGATGGCTCACCTTTCCCTGGGGAACAGCATCCCGCAATGGTGACCTTACGAACAGGTAAACCCCAGTCTAACGTAATTATGGGTATCCACAAACCGGATCAGTCCCTTACCTGGATTACCATTAATTCCCAACCACTATTTCAACCTGGAGAAACTAAAGCCTACGCAGTCGTTACCTCATTTTCTGACATCACTGACCGCAAGATAGCAGAAGAAGCGTTGCGATCGCTCACCCAGCAAGAACGGGAGAGAGCATTGCAACTCGAACAAGCCTTGAAGGAACTCCAACGCACTCAATCCCAGCTCGTACAGAATGAAAAAATGGCAAGTTTGGGTCAGATGGTAGCGGGAGTTGCTCACGAAATCAACAACCCCACCAACTTCATCTACGGCAATATCTACGCGGCGAGCGATTATGCCCAAGACCTGCTGCACCTCATTAAACTGTATGCCAAGCACTACCCCCAACCCGTTGTAGAAATTGCTGAACAAATAGAACGCCTTGAGCCAGATTTCATCGCCTCTGATTTCCCGAAACTGCTAGCCTCAATGAAAGAAGGTGCTCACCGGATTAGTGAGATCGTACAGTCCTTACGGAACTTCTCCCGCCTTGATGAAACGGAATGCAAGCACGCGGATATTCATGAAGGCATCGATAGTACCCTGCTCATCCTCAAGCACCGACTGACAAAACAGCCCCTACGTCCCGAGATTCAGGTCATTAAAGAGTATGGTGAACTGCCCTTAATCGAGTGTTACCCAGGTCAGCTCAATCAAGTCTTTATGAATATCATCAGTAATGCAATTGATGCACTGGAAATGAGGAGTGGAGGCTGGGAACTGAGAACAGCACAAAGACAAAACCTGTACAATGACCCCCCTGAGAATCCGACAGCGCGATCGCTTTCCCTACAGAGTAGCTCCGTTGCACACCTAACTCTACCGAG
>JBFLZA010000757.1:0-4005 GCA_040756535.1 Cyanobacteriota bacterium | reverse complement strand
TGTTGGAGTACTTCTCCATCACATCGGTTTGTGCTATTGCCGTCAAGCTCAGCTGCAGCGACTTACCTGCCGCTCCAAATGGGAAAAAGCCAAAGAGTCATTTAGTGCAGCGATTCAAGTCTTTACATCTGCCGGCCGCTGGGACTTGGTGGCTCAGTTAACGATTCTATTGGGCGAAGTACTAAGACAGTTGGAAAGCTGGACAGAGTTACAAGCTCTGGCTTTACAGGCTCTGGAACAGCCTCAAAATCAAAACAGTCCAACCCGATTGGCTCAAGCTTATGGGTTATTGGCGGCTGTTGCTTTAGCACAATCGGATTGGGAAGATGCCAAATGGCTAGCGCTTAGCGCCCTCGACCTCCTTGAACAATCCCACTTGTCGAAACCCCTACACCAAGCCTGGTATCTGTTGCTCTCGGCTCAAGCCCATCGACAGCTAGGTGAACTGACTGCCGCGATAACTAACCTGGAACAAGCTATCCAGGCAGAGACGTTGCTGCCATATAGACACTCGGGAAGGACATCTTTACACCAAGAGCCACAGCTTTATATTCACATCTTAGAGGAATTGCGATCGCTCCTACGTGAGCAGCAGCAATACTTACGCGCCTTTGAACTCAAGCAACAGCAACGCTCTATTGAGCAACAATATGGATTTTGTACCTTTCTTGGTGCTGCCCCTTTACAGCCCTTCACTCATCAAGGGCGAGGCATCTCCTCATTAGAAATCGCCGCTGCTGGGCGTCAAGCGGATGTCAATCGCCTCCTCGAACGCTTAAGCCGCAATGACCATAAACTGACGATTATTCACGGTTCCTCCGGTGTGGGCAAAAGTTCGTTAATTAATGCAGGTTTGGTACCAGCTCTAGAATCACGCTTTATTGGTGCTAGAGAAGCGATGCCGATTGTGCAAAAAGCTTACGGGGATTGGGTTGGAGAGTTGGAGAGCCGTCTCGAACAAGGATTAGAACGTCGGCAACTAGAAGGGTTGAACCGTTCAAAGGAAGAACTTCCACCCCCTGGGAACACCAAAACCAGGCAATCCTTATCTGCTAATGCTCCGAATACCGCTAATGTCAGTTCTAACGATCCGAGTGTTGCTACAGCTTCCTTATCTGGCAGTCCTTCATTATCGCCAACAATCACTCAATATCCCATCCCTAGTTTCCAGCCTCCAATTTCTAATCCTAGGCTGCAAAACATTTTGAAACGGTTACAGCTTTTAGCTGAACGCAGGCTATTAACGGTTCTCATTTTTGACCAATTTGAAGAATTTTTCTTCGCTTGTACTCATTTGGACAATAGATGTGAGTTTTATGATTTTCTCTCCAGAGTGCTGAATCTTCCTTTCTTGAAAGTCATTTTCTCTATGCGAGAAGATTATCTGCATTATTTGCTAGAGTGCGAGCGCCACAGTAATTTGAATACGATTAACAACAATATTCTGGATCGACAGCTACGCTATCACATTGGAGATCTTTCCTCAGATGATGCCAGAAATGTGATTAGCACGTTAGCTGCAGTATCTCAGTTTCAGTTGGAAGAATCTCTAATTGCGGCTCTTGTACGAGATTTAGCAGGAAGTGCACAAGCGGTTCGTCTAATTGAGTTGCAAGTTGTAGGGCAACAACTCCAAGCTGAAAAAATTACAACCATTGAGCAATACTATGCTTTGGGAGCCGATCCAAAGGCAACTCTAGTAGAGCGATCGCTTTTAAATGTGATTGCAGATTGTGGGCACGAAAATGAAGATATCGTTTGGCAAATCTTATTCTCTTTAACTGATGAAAAAGGAACGCGCCCGCTGAAAACTAAGGACGAGTTAATTAAAGATGAGTTGAAGCTGGAAACGTTAGCAGAGCACAGAAAGACCGCGCCTCAGCGAAGTGTAGTCCAGGTTAAAGGCTCAAGAAAAGGTAAAGCAAGTATTAACTATCTCATCAGCAGTCTTCAACGTAAACGGCAACTATCTCACCAACAGCCTTCAGTTTTAGAAGAAAAACTCGACTTAATTTTAAAGATTTTGGTGGGGTCAGGTCTGGTGTTTCGAGTGCCAGAGGCTCAACAAGTTCGATATCAGTTAGTTCATGATTATTTGGTCGAACCCATTCGCTCCAAATCCAAGCAGCGGAGTCAATTGCATGTCGCTGCACAGCTAGAAAGAAGTGAAATGGCACTCTCGCGGATTCGTCAACAGCGACTGCGTGCGATCTCAGTGGGTGTTACTCTAGGCATTCTAGCGATTACCGCTGGGGGTTTGGGATGGAGGGCAGAGGTGCAAAGAAGACTCGCTGCATCGCTTTCGATTAATACTCAGTTGAGCGCCACGAGTGTCTCTTCAGAAGCTCTGTTTGCCTCTAATAAAAAGTTTGATGCCCTACTAGAAGGGTTAAGAGCAGCAAAACGCTTGAAGCAGCTAGAAACCGCTGATCAATCAGTAGAAGCCGATACCCGGTTACAGGTAGTCACTACACTCTCACAAGCTGTTTATGGAGCATTAGAGCGCAATCGCCTGGAAGGGCATAGTGATGTAATTTGGAACCTCAGCTTTTCCCCCGATGGTCAACTGATTGCCTCAGCGAGTCGAGATCAAACTATAAAACTATGGCGGCCTAATGGAACATTAGTCACTACCCTCAAAGGTCATACTGATAGTGTCACCCGTGTCACGTTTAGCCCAGATGGTCAGTTGATTGCTTCTGGAAGTTGGGATGGTACAATCAAACTTTGGCATCGTAATGGTCAACTGATACGAACGATTCCAAGTCATGTGGGTCAAGTCTACAGCGTCAGCTTTAGTCCGAAGGAGCAGATGATTGCTGCTGCTGGTAGCGATGGCAGCATTCGGCTTTGGACTTTTAGTGGAAAGCTAATCAAGACGTTCCAAAGCCACGAAAATTTAATCACCTGGGTTAGCTTTAGTCCCGATGGTCAGATGATTGCTTCTGCGAGTGAGGATAAGACAATCAAGCTGTGGACGCTTCAAGGTAAGTTACTGCAAACCCTTAAAGGGCACAGTGGCAAGGTTAACTGTGTGGTTTTCAGTCCCGATGGTCAGTTACTTGCTTCCGCTAGCGATGATAAAACGGTAAAGCTGTGGAACCGCCGTGGTCAACTGCTCAAAACCGTCTCCGAGCATAGTGCATGGGTGATTGAAGTTGCGTTTAGTCCCGATGGTCAATGGCTGGCTTCAGCAAGTGCTGATAATACAGTGAATCTGTGGAATCGCAACGGTACTCTCCTGCAAACGTTTACAGGACACAGCGATATCGTTACATCGGTCAGTTTCAGTCCCCTCAGTGTTGGGGATGGGGGAAAAGAGTGGAAAGTTGGAAAGTTGTTAGCGCAACGGGGCGTAGGCGATGTTAAAAGTTCTAATCTGAAAATAGACGCGGAGACGCCAGGACACGGGGACGCGGAGACAAAGAGATTTTCATCCTTCGTTGTGAACGCAAATTCATGGGCGTCTAACTTATCCGACAGAAACACTTACGACAAAAAACCAGCAAACCTGCAACCTGCAACCCCCTCCTCAGTCCCCCTTCTTGCTTCAGCCAGCTTAGATAAAACCATCAAGCTCTGGGGTCTTCATCACCAGTCTCGCCTAATTTTGCGGGAACAGGCTGATGTTAGAGATGTGGTATTTTCTCCTGATAGTCACTTAATTGCTACGGCTGGCGATGACAAGACGGTGAAAATCTGGAGTCGGGACGGCCAGCTTCTCTACACCTTGAAAGGGCATCGCGATCGCATTAACAATATCACTTTCAGTCCTGATGGTCAGCTGATCGCCTCGGCAAGTCGGGACGGAACGGTAAAACTTTGGACTCGCTACGGGATCTTGATTAAGACCTTAACCGGACATAGTGACTGGGTGCTGAGTGTTAGTTTTAGTCCCGACTCCCAACGGTTGGCTTCGGCAAGTCGGGATGGGACGGTAAAACTTTGGACTCGCTACGGGATCTTGATTAAAACCTTAAGTGATCATCGCGATTCTTTAGTTCT
>JBFLZA010000756.1:0-4031 GCA_040756535.1 Cyanobacteriota bacterium | reverse complement strand
CATAATGGTTCCAACCTTGCACTTTGTCTTTGTTCGGTGAAATCAAGTGAGTCTGAGCATTAGCCTGGTTGAGTGCTTCTCTTGGCTTAGTCATCTCAACCTGTTCAAATCCATTTTCTACCAAAATGGCGATTTTTTTACCACTTAATTCTTGAGTCATAATCGCTCTCCTTCTATCTATTTAATTAAGAAGCTATTAAATCATCAAAAAATTATTAATGATGAATTATTTTGCTGATCTATAACAGCCTATAAAAAGTTACAAAGTCTTTTCTTCAGTCTTAAGATAGAAGGTTTTAATATTTCTGAAAAAATTGACTTTAAGCGACAATTTAAATAGAGATATCTAATTAAACGTAAGGTGAGCAATGCCCACAATTTCCCCTGCAACCCTGACAAAAATTTGTGTATAGGAATGCCCACCCTACAACGAGGTTTGGTTTTTTTTAACGCACCTACTTACTGCCCTCATGCCTGAATTAAATACGGTAATGCTATGCCAGTTGCTCGAAGTCTACTTGAGCAACATAACTAAGGCGTCTGCGAATTCTCCAATATTACAGCTGAAAATTGCCTTTTCAATCCAGTTTCTGTTGTTTTTGGAGCCTCCACTAAGGTGATTACCGTAACTTCTGGAGGACAATGCCAGCGTCCAGGGGGAAAGGTACCCAAACCCCGATTGACATAGAGATAGTTACTTCCCACTTGATGCAGCCCCTGCGCCCATTGCCAATGTTTGACAACTTTAGGCCACTTGCCTTCTAAAAAGGGTATCCAAGGCCAGAGAAATTTGGGAATTCTCTCTCGTGAGGCATGAACCCAAGTTGGCACAGAACCCATCCCTGGAATTACAATTTGACCGCCGTGAGTATGACCGGATAGTTGTAAATCGACTCGCCATTGTTGCAACGGTTCTGCACTATCTGGATTGTGAGATAACACAATTCGGGGGACTTCTGCATCCAACTGATTCATTACAGGAGCAGGCTCGAATTCAGGAGACCAAAAATCAGCGAGTCCTACTAAGGCTAGCTCTTCTCCTAAAGGATAGGCAACTTGATTCCAGAGAACCTGAATTCCCACATCCGTTAGACCTGTGGTAATTTCTTGTTTTGAATAAGGAAAATAAAGGTCGTGATTCCCCAATACCGCATAGACGCCAGCGCGACTTTGCAAGCCTTTGAGCCGCTCGGCCAGTTTATGAATGGGTTTGGGGTTATGGGTAACAAAGTCACCCGTGAGTACCACTAAATCTGGCTTAACTTGATTACTGGTTTCAATAGCCTGTGCTAGAAGGCTTTCAGATAGCAGTAGACCATCGTAGTGGAAATCTGTAAGGTGTACGAGCTTTGAACCTTGTAAGGTTTCCGGTAATCCCGCGATCGCAAGGGTTAAGTACTCGATGCTGAGTGGTTCTGATAATATATCCATCATGCATAAATTGGACAGACAACAAAAGAGAGGGTATGTTATAGCTGCCAGCGGAGGAAAAGAGCTAGCCGACCTAGCATACGCTGCCCGAAGGGGCGAGTTTTCCACTTGGCTAACTCAATACGACGGCTCTTGGCAAACGAATAGAAGAAGAATTGCTCGACTAAATTCGCTAAGCTAGGCTCACATAGAGACAAATGGAGTTCGTCGTTGTGGAAGAGGCTGCGCGGATCGAAATTAGTACTGCCAGTACTGACCCAGTGTTCATCTATGAGCATTACCTTAGCGTGCATCATGCTCGGCTGGTATTCATAGATTTCAATTCCTGCCGCGAGTAATTCACGGTAACGCTCTCGGACTGCATAGTAAACCAGCTTCTTGTCGTTGCGCGGTCCCACCGTTAGGATACGCACATCGACGCCATTTTTTTGGGCTTTTAGGAGGGCACTACGGGCGTTAGCATCGGGTAGAAAGTAAGGACTGGCAATCCAAATTCGCTTTTTGGCGGCAAGGACACTCGTATAGAAGAGCGCATAGACAGACGAGCGAGCAGAAGGGGCATTCCTGGGTGTGACGAGGATACTGGAGCCACCGGATAAGGCTGGATTAAAAATTTCCGGCCCCAGTCTAGCGACTCCGCCTGAGTAGAGCCAATGTTGCATGAAGATGCCTTCTAGGATAGCGACGATTGGGCCAGTAAAGCGAACTTCCAAGTCAAGCCAGCACTCCGTTTCGCCGATTTCATTCATTCCCTCCCAGCAATCGGAAACCCCCATCCCTCCGATAAAAGCCACCTCCCCATCAATTAGAAGCAGTTTGCGGTGGGTGCGGATGTTGTACCTGAGGGGAGTCCTCCAGCTGAATGGGTGAAAGAAACGGACATTGACACCTGCCTCTCGCAACGGCTTCCAGTACTCAGTCGGCATGGCGTTGACACCGAAGCTATCGGCGAGAAAGTGAACTTCAACGCCAGCTTGCGCTCGTTCGGCAAGAGCGGCGGCGAATTCGTCAGCGCGGTAACCAGGAGTAATGTAAAAAGTCTCGAAGTGAATGGTTCGCCGAGCGCTGCCGATTGCCTTTAATCGCTCTGCATATATAGTATCGATGTCAAACCAAAAACCCGTGGGGTAGCCCTTGGCCAAGAGGGAAGCGGATACGCCCATCATGGCAAGAGGGAAGTGAGGTTCCTCTAAGCCAGGAACGTCTTTCATCCTGTAGTGAACTTTCTTGTGAAAGACTCCCCGAAGATACAGGATGAATAACACGAACAGAACTAAAAGCAGGAGCAATCCAGCGCTCCACAACGCTGAGGTACTAATCAGTTGCATTCTCGTCACACCCGATGACGGCCCAAGGATAGCTTTCGCTTGAGGTATGGGAGACTTGGAAAACAAATTTCTTTAACTGAACGTGTAAACAAAAGTGATGGCTGCATACAAGCAAAGCTCTTGCGGAGCTGTTTGGCTAACACCTAACAGCAATTGACTGAGGTGAGAGTTTGACTCATCAACGCCTGAGTGCGTCTCAATCCCTGCTCTTGGTACCTATCGATTATTTAGCTAAATCCCTTAGCTGTGCATCAGTCCCAAGTCACAAAGTCTCTAGTGTTGTTTGTTACCTTCAGATCAACACTCCTCACTGATTGGATTGTTTTGCAGTTGAGTGTTGGTTTCAAGACATCGGTTTAACAGTAACGACTTGGGCATCTTCATCAATGCTGACTTTGGCTAATCCAAACTGTTCTATTACCCAAGCATTTGTCGTCAAGTGGGTGGTAATCTCAGCCACTCGGTACTGACTCACTTCTGATGCCAATGCTGCTGGCAAGAGCAACTGATCTGCAACGAACGGCTCGACTGGTGCGCCAGTGGCGTGGAAATCGAGCAACTCCTGAATCGCTATCTGGGCCACCTCCTCTGCTGGCAGTCCCAGTTTCCCTATCGCACTAAATCCAGCTCGACTGTGTTCGTACTCAGCTGTAAGAAAAATTCCAGCCCCCGGTGCTATACCTCGTGCTCGCAGGGGCTGTACGTATCCTTTGAGATTGGCTTGCTGCAATAGGTTCTGTGCACGACTCGCCATTCGCTGGGGAATATGGGAAGGAAGTTCTGTCACCACTGCCAACCCCCGTACTTGTTGCAATGCTCCCCGTTCTAGTAAGTGAATACCCCGTAGAGGCGAAGACACACCGCCACCAAGGCCAGTGACTTGCAACTCCACCTCACCATTGCCTTGAGGATACCAGCCCCAAGCACGAAGCTGCACCTCTGCTTCCACGCCCATCTGCTTGAGAAAGGGTAGGTAGACTTGTTGGATGTAAGTTGTCGGAGGACTCCAGGAAACATGAGTTCCTCCCTTGAGGATTACTACGGAGTTACCTTTTGTCAATGCCAGTGGCAGCAAGATGGTTTGCAAAATTAATGTGACGGCACCGGCTGAACCAGCTCCTGTTGTTTTAGTAACATCAAAGGTATACTCTCCCGCTTGGGTTGGACAACTGGGAATGAATTCCAGAGCCATCGAACCCAGTGCATCTCCCTGCACTTTGGCTTGGCAGATGGTAGCTGTTGCCCGCACACCCGTTAAGTGTTGAATTGCCA
>JBFLZA010000755.1:0-4045 GCA_040756535.1 Cyanobacteriota bacterium | reverse complement strand
AGGGGGGTTTGATGGTGAACGTATCATTGCTCCCAGAGGTGCAGTAGTTAGCTCTGACCAACCCAATCCCACGGTCATTTATCGAACCAGTCTAGACTTAAACACTAGCTTTAGCGGGAACGACCTACTGAAAATCCGCTTAGTGACAGGTAGTGATGGTATCACTGATAACGCGGCTGGCTTTCTCGAACCCAACCTGGGTAGTACCCTGGACTTCTCAGTTCCCGGTAGAGACGGTCAGTTCAGTCTGGCGCGACTGTACTACACCTTTGCTCCCGCCCAAGACCTGAAAGTGACGATTGGTCCAAGGATAGTTGCCCCAGACTTTGTCGATAAGAATCGCTATGCGAGCGTTAGCTTTCTGGACTTCTCAACGCAAGCCTTGGTGAGCAACTTCATCTTACTCCCTAGACCTGGGGGAGCAGGTGCCGTTGTTGACTGGCATCCGGGAGGAGGAGCCTTGAAGTTACGGGGAATCTACGTAGCTGGAGATGCGACGAATAGCTTCCCTGAGAACCAGCGGTTGTTCGGTGGCGGAGGACCTCAAGACATCCGGCTATTCCCTACAGGGGGTGGAGATGCTGACGGGGGTTTATTCGGCGATCCCTACCAAGGTTTTGTGGAACTGGAATACGCTCCCAGCCAAACTTTTACTGTTCGCCTTCAGTACAGCGGCGGCCGGGTATTTGGTAGCGGTTTTCAGGGGTTTGGGGTCAACTTTGACCTGGCACTGAGTAACCAACTGGGCGTATTTGGTCGCTACGGCTATGCTAATTACCCTGACACGACATTGGGTGATATTAGCCCCAACTACTGGATGGCAGGGGTTGCGTTAAGAGACTTATTTGTACCGCGTGCTCTCTTCGGTATTGCACTCGGTCAACCTTTTATTGAAAGTGCTGTCGGGAATGCCACTCAAACTAATTTTGAAGCGTTTTACAACTTCCCGGTCAGTGACAATATCCGGGTTACGCCCTTGATTCAAGTCATTACCAATCCGGCTAACCAGGAGGCTAACGGCACGATTGTCACTGGCACATTGCGAACGGTCTTTTCCTTTTGAAAATCATGAGTTCTCGATCAATGTAAAATTTTCTGGTGAAATGCGTTATGAATAAGTCCAATCCCAACTCCCTTCTGGTTAAAGCCACTTTACTCTTTACAAGTACCTTAACCGTTATGGCAGGTGCGACCATTGCACCGTCACTCCCCGACATACGGAATTATTTCTCCAGTGTTGAGAATGCTGATTACTTAGTCAGACTTGTCTTGACACTTCCCGCCCTATTCATCGTCATTGGCTCTCCCATTTCCGGGGTGATTATCGATCACTTTGGTCGCAAGCCCTTATTAGCAGCTTCAGTGCTTCTCTACGGTTTAGCAGGTAGCTCTGGCTTTGTCTTGAACTCCTTGGGTAGTATTTTAATCGGACGGGCACTGCTCGGTCTAGCGGTAGGAGGCATCATGACGAGTGCCACCACACTAATTGCTGACTATTACGTCGGTGCAGCACGGGCTTACTTCATGGGCTTGCAGGCAGCTTTTATGGGGTTCGGTGGCGTTGTTTTCCTCTCATTCGGTGGCTGGCTAGCTGAATTTAACTGGCACGCACCCTTTCTCATTTATCTATTTGCTCTGGTCATTCTGCCTTTTATTGTGCTGTTCCTCTACGAACCAAATCGACCAATTATTCGGACAACCAGCCAGGGTACTGAACAGCTCGACCAATCGCCCCTACCTATCAAACTGCTGGTGCTGATTTATGGCGTGGCGGTGCTAACGCAGATTATCTTTTACATGATTCCGGTGCAGTTGCCATTCTATTTAAAGTCCCTGACGAATGCCAGTGCGTCCCAAAGTGGATTAGCGATCGCGTTTGCCACCCTCTTTAGCTCCTTTGCCTCCCTCGCCTACGGGCGGATCAAGACACACTTAGACTTTATCAGCATCCTCACGCTCATCTTTGGACTCCTGGGTGTTGGTTATGTGATTATCGGTCGGGTTCAGAGCTACGAGCAGATTCTCATCGGCCTTGCGGTAAGTGGCTTAGGTTTGGGACTGTTGATGCCTAACTTGACTGTTTGGGTGTCAGCCGTAGTAACAGACGCGCTGCGTGGGCGTGCGCTAGGTGGAGTGACTACCTTCTTTTTCTTGGGGCAATTTCTCTCACCGATATTCAGCCAGCCCTTGAGTCAGCAGATTGGGCTTGGCACTACTTACAGTCTTGCCGGTGGACTACTGCTGCTGCTTGCTCTTACTTTTGTGGCGATGAGACAGCAGATGGTTGCTTTGACAAACAGTTCCCAAAGTAGTCATCTTTAAAGCCCTATTGAACCCAAAGTCGTTGAGATGCTCAACCCAACTTTAGCAACCACTCTAGACTTGAAAACTCACGTCAAACAAGCCCATTCGTTAAAAAATATGTGACTAAGGGATGGCTGATTTTCACAACCACATCTCAACCCTTTTAGCCTTCTTTCTGTTAACTTCTGTTCCTAAAATTGTGACAAAATATGCCACCAAGAGAGAGCAGGAGTCATAAAGTAGAATTGCGTGGAGTTAGTGCAAGCTTTGTCAGAGGCGTTATCTAAGATGAGTAGAAGTCAGCGTAGATCCTTACGACTTTACGTCGGAGAGAGTGAGAGCGACGAGAGACATGCCTCGTGGTTGGAACTCTTTTTTGATCTGGTTTTTGTTGTTGCTATTGCCCAACTGGCGCACTTTCTGCACGACGAGTTAACTTGGGCAGGAATTGGCGGGTTTGCGGCGCTGTTCGTACCCGTTTGGTGGCTGTGGATTGACTTTAGTTACTACGCCGATCAGTTCGATGTCGAGCGAGGTTCCTACCGCTTAACCATGCTTGGGGTAATGTTTGGCCTGATCGTCTTGGCAATGACTATCCCCAAGGCGTTACACGGCGGTTCGGCTGCTTTCGCCACGATTTATACGGCTTTGCGTTTAGTCATTATCGTCTTGTACCTTCAAGCTTGGCGTTTGGTGCCGCAGTCGAGGGAACTGACGGCACGCTATACGATTAGTTTCTCCATTGCGTTCGTTTTGTGGCTGATTTCTATTGTCGTGCCCGAACCAGCTCGCTTCGTTTTTTGGGGTATTGCCCTGTTTATTGAAATAAGTAACGGACCAATCACCTATGTCACGATTCGGTCGGTTCCCGTTCAGGTTTCGCACATGGATGAGCGGTTTGGTCTGTTTGTCATCATCGTACTAGGTGAGGCGATCGTTGCTGTTGCTACAGGGGTTGCTGATACCCAGTGGCAATGGTGGGTGACGCTTACAGGACTTTGCGGTTTCATCATAGCCGTGAGTTTGTGGGGAATGTACTTCGAGCGGGCAGATTCCACCGTAATTAACTGGGCGTTGAGAGGTAACAAGCAAGCCTTGCTGCGTTCTTTCGTCTATGGCTACAGTCATGTGTTTGTATTTGCTGGCATTGTTGCAACCGGAGTCGGCATTCAGTCAGCGATTGAAGCAGCGACTAAAGGAAACTTGACCATCGAGGCGCGGGCAGTTTTGTGCGGTGGGCTTGCAGTGTTCTTGCTGGGACTAAGTGCTGTTCAGTGGGCTGCCCCTCGTTCTCTACCCGGTCAGATTATCAGAGTTCGCGTGCTGGCGGCTTGTTGTTGTGTACTTCTTGTATGGCTTGGCAGTTTTCTAGCTCCCTTGGCTCTCACAGGAGTGCTGACAGCTATTTTGGTCGGACTGGCTCTCTTTGAATCTTCCCGTTCGGCAAATATTACGCCGATTTTAGGTTGAGGTTGCTTGGGCATAGGGAGTTTTTTATGACTAAGTGACTTTAAGGGGCGAGGTGGTGTTTACTAAACTAACTGAGTAATTCAGACTCAAAAAAGGAAATTTCTTACTAACATCAAGCAGCACCGAAAATCGTTTTTGCAGGAGATTTTATGGGAAACCTAGCTGGCAAAGTAGCAATCGTCACAGGTTCGTCACGAGGTATTGGACGAGCGATTGCTGAACGTTTGGGACGAGACGGAGCAAATGTTGTCGTCACCTATGTTGGCAACCA